>JAUVOA010000199.1 GCA_030599445.1 Atribacterota bacterium
CTTCCGGTACCCGAATCTTTAGCTTGGCAAAGGCTTTTAAAGCCCCGATAGCCATCAGGTCATTGGCCGCAAAGAGTGCCGTAGGCAGTTTATCTGAATTCTTTAACTGAGGCCAATGGTGTATTATTTTCTGATAAGCAGTGTCCAAACGAAAATCAGCCACCAATTCTTTTTTCCAATTTATATGAGCCTCTTTTAGGGCAGCAAGATAACCTTTTTCTCTTTCCTGATTAGTTCTAGTCCCTTCTATTCCGGCTAAATACATTATCTTTCTGTGCCCCATTGTTAGTAAATATTTAACTGCAGAATAAGCTCCATCAAAATTATTTACCTTGACGATAGGAGCCATCATTCCGTTTATTTCTCTATCAATAAGTACTATGTTCATCTTTTTAAGTAAGGACATCTCTTCTTCGGGAAACTCCTCCTCCCGATAGCCAGCAACCGTCAAAATTACTCCATCCACCCGCCGGGAGTATAAAAGCTTTAAATAACGACCTTCCTTTTCCTGGCTATCATCTGAATTCACCACCAATACACTGTAACCATGCTTTTCACAAACATCCTGAACCCCTCTAACCAAATTAGAAAAAAATACATTGGTTATATCCGGTATTATTAAACCTATGTAATTTGTCCTTCTCCTGGGCATACTTGCTGCCATCATATTAGGAATATAAGCCAATTCTTTTACGGCATTCATAACTTTCTGGCGAGTGTCTTCTGCCACTATTTCGGGGGTATTCATTACCCTTGATATTGTTGAAGGTGAAACTCCTGCTATTTTTGCCACATCATAAATAGTACTCTTTTTCTTCATTCCAATTTCTTCCAATCAATCTCAGATTTTTTCGGGAAAGATATCGCTGCCCCTTTCTTCTGGATAGAGTAAGAAGCAGTCAGGTTGGCTATCTTAATCGCCCGGGGAATATCTCCCCATTGAATCATTCCATACAAAAAGCCAGCGACAAAGCAATCTCCGGCTCCGGTAGTATCTACCCTTTGTTCCACCGGTACAGCTGGAAAAAGATTAAATGTACCCTTGCCTTCATATCCTGCTCCCTGTTTGCCTAACTTGACAATAACTTCTTTCACTCCTCGGGATTTAAGGATATGAATGGCTTTTAAAATATTTTCGGTGTGAGTAAGTTCTCTTAGCTCTATCTCATTGGGAAGAAGATAGTCAACTAATTCCCAGATATGATTATTACTTACTTCTCTTACTGGGGCAGGATCCATTATGGTCTTTAAACCATGTTTTTTGGCAAGTTTTAGGGCTAACAGAATTGATTTCAAGGGGATTTCAAATTGAGTTAAAAACCAGGAGGCATCATAAAAGAATTTTTCATGCTGGAAAATAAAATCTTCGCCAACTTCTCCATTAGCTCCGGGATAGATTACGATAGAATTTTGACCCTGGGCATTGACCCATATAGAGGCAGAACCGGTAGAAATTTTTTGATTTTTGGTAATTCCGGTAATATCTACTTTGCTTTCTTGTAGTGAGGAAAGGGCGAGATCGCTAAGGACATCTTCACCTACTTTTCCTAACATCAAAGTAGGAACATCCAATTTAGCCAGAGCGATAGCCTGATTGGCGCCTTTACCTCCTTGAAAGATACCGAAATCATTGCTAACGAGAGTTTCACCGGGTAGAGGATAGCGAGGGACAAAGGAGACAAAATCTATATTGATACTTCCCAATACCAATACTTTTTCCATAATTTCTCCTGTTTATGAAATCGCTTTCTGATATCGATTTCATAATAGCATAATTTTTCTCTCCTGTAAAGAAAAATTTTAAAAAAATGGATTGCTGAGCAAAAAATTCCTTTTTCCGCAGAACTAAATATAAAATGCTATAACTTCAATCTCTATCTCTGCATTTTTGGGAAGACGGGATACTTCCACACAGCTACGTGCCGGAAATTTTTCCTTAAAATATTCGCCATAAACTTTATTAACCCGGGCAAAATTATTCATATCTTTAAGAAATATGGTAGTTTTAACTACATTCTCCAAACCGATGGAGTAAGGCTCTAAAACTGCTTTCAAATTATCTAATACCCTTCTAGCCTGGGCTTCAATATCTCCCTTTATCATCTCCCCGGTCTTAGGGTCAATAGGTACCTGTCCGGAAGCAAATATTAAATTCCCCACCTTTAAGGCAGGAGAATAAGGTCCAACTGCGGCAGGTGCCTTTTTACTTAATATAATCTCTTTTTCCATCTTTTCAGATCTCCTTTTTTTGTTTTAAAATTTTAAATTAAAATTTCATATAAAATACTTTCCTTTATTTTATTATTTTTAAAATATAAAAAAGAACTGTATATACTAATTTACTACATTTTCATTAAAAATCCTTTTTTATTTTTTTTATATGAAATATTATTAAATAATCTTGTCTAAAATTGTTTTTTTTGGGGAATAATATAAGTAGAGAGAAAAGAAATTTAAAAAAAGAATAAATCATTACTAAAAAGTTGATAAAGGCAAACTATCTGAAAGGATAGGACGCAAAGTCATGGGTCTAAAGTGCTTCTGTGCCAAGACCGCCAGACTACCGGCTTTTTTTATTTAGAAGCATTTTATTAATACTCTCTTTTCTAAATGGAAAAAGTTCCAAAAAGGGGGATAAATAAAATGATAATTTCCAGAAAAAGTATATTTCGCACAGTGTTATTAATTTCCTTAACTACTGTAGCATTAATTTATGGAGTAACGTATCTCATGGATATCGAAGATGCAAATATTTACAGTAAAGAAATTAATATCTACGAATATGCTGAAGATGTAAACATTTTAACCATTAACGGAAATATTAATCAGGTCTGTGATTCATCAACAGGAGTATGCACCCCACCTCCCGGTTGGTATTCAACAAATAACTAATACTAATGCTGCCAATGCTAAAAAAAGCCTTAATCTTGAGAACAGTGCCCAGTTCTCGAATTAAGGCTTTTTTTATTTTTAAGAATCTTGGAGAGCAGGCTTATAAGCAGAAATCTTGACACTTGCCACTTTAATATCTAGTTCTCTAACAACCTGCCTGGTTTCCTTGCTTATTTCCGGTGTTGATTTAATAAATGACTCTAACTCATCCGCTTGGTATATTTTTCGCTCGGAAACTTTTACTTTTTCAAGTCCTGCTTTACGCAACCCGGAAAGATACTCCTTTTCACTGATCACTCCGGAAATACAGGCACCGTATAAGTTTTTATCTTCTCTCAACCATCCTGGAATGTTCTCACCCACCATATCTGAAACTACCATTCGACCTCCTGGTTTTAGTACACGACTAATCTCAGAAAACACTTTCTCTTTCTCCGGAGAAAGATTAATAACACAGTTAGAGATTACCCAGTCAACCGAAGATGATTTAACAGGAAGATCCTCGATTAATCCTTTACGCACCTCAACATTCTTGACTCCTGCAGCCTTAATATTCTCCTCCGCCTTGCTGATCATCTCTTCGGTCATATCCACACCGATGACCTGTCCGGAGGGTCCCACCTTATGGGCAGCAACCAAAAGATCAAGCCCGGCACCCGGACCCAGGTCAAGCACAATATCACCCTCCCTGACTTCATTAAAGGCCAATGGATTTCCGCAACCAAAAGTTGTAATATTAGAATCAGTAGGAAGATTATTAAGTTCATCTTCACTGTAACCGATATCTTTTGCTTTAGCAGAACAACATGTTTCTTCAAAATTACCACAACAACTTAGGTTTTTCCGGGATATTGCTTCAGCGTAAGTTTTTTTTACTTCCTCTCTAATCTTTTTTACATCAATTTTCTTTTCTTTAGA
>JAUVOA010000214.1 GCA_030599445.1 Atribacterota bacterium
ATTAGTAGATGATATCTATCAGAAATTGTCTATTTTAAAGAAAAAAGGGATTACTATGTTACTTATAGAACAAAATATAAATTATGCTTTACGATTTGCAGAAAGAGCTTATGTTTTGGAAAATGGTAAAATTGTTATGGAAGGAAATAGCAAAGAACTACTAAATAGTGAACATGTAAAGAAACATTATTTGGGAATTTAAATTATTAATTTTAAGAAAAGAGGCATCAGTGCATCAGATTATTGTAAAAGTTAAAAAAGAAAAAAGGTCTTTATTGGAAACAGAAGCAAAAAAATTGTTGAAGGAATATGGAATTCCTGTTCCTGATTTCAAATTAATAAAGAGCGAAAATGAAATTATTGGATTGGCCAAAGAAATAAATTTTCCTATAGTGATGAAGATTGTCTCTCCTGATATCATTCATAAATCAGATACCGGAGGAGTAAAAGTCGGAATTAAGGATAAAGAAGAAGCTATAGCAGCTTATCAGGAAATTATTTCCAAGGCCAAAAAACATAATAAAGAGGCACAGATTTATGGGGTGATTACTTACTCGATGATTCCTCAAGCAACAGAAGTTATTATAGGGATGATGAAAGACCCTCATTTCGGCCCGGTAATTATGTTCGGACTCGGTGGAATTTTTGTAGAGGTGTTAAAGGATGTTTCTTTCCGCATTTTACCTATAGAAGAAAGAGATGCCGAGGAGATGATTACCGAGATTAAGGGGCATGAAATATTAAAAGGAGCAAGAGGAGAAACTCCCAAAGACCTTGAGGCAATAAAAAACCTTTTAATGAAAATTTCTCAACTGGCTATGGAAAATCCTGAAATTAAGGAGATAGATTTAAATCCTGTCTTTGTATTTGAAAAAGGTTTGCAGGTAGTAGACGCCCGAATAATTTTGTAAAAAGAAAATAAAGTTAGCAAATAAGATATTATCTATTATCAAAAAGAGGGTGGTTTTGTGGAAAAGCAGCAGTTTGAATTTATAGGTAAAAAGTTTGATATAAAAAATATAGGTAAGGTGACCGGGAAAGAAATTTATTCTTCTGATGTAAATATTCCCGGCCAATTATATGCGGTAGTCCTGCGCAGCCCTTACCCCCATGCTGAAATCAAGAAAGTTGATTATAAAGAAGCAGAAAAAATGGGAGCAATATGTATTGGTCCTGATGATGTGCCGGATACTTTATATAATGAACGAATAGTTAGCATCCCCGATAAGACCTATCGCGATAGGACGGTTTTACCTAAAGACAAGGTTCGTCATGTAGGAGAAGCAGTGGCTGCTTGTGCTGCAGAGACTGAAGAAAAAGCTTTTGCAGCCTTAAAGAAGATAAAGATAGAGTGGGGCAAGAAATGGGAACCACTAATAGATCTTGAAGAGGCTATGGAGGTAAATGCACCTCAAATATATGATCATGTTTACCTGGGAGAAGAAAGAGTAGACACAAATAAAAATGTAGCCTGCGAACGAGATGTTGAGGTTGGTGATATTGAGAAAGGCTTTAAAGAAGCAGACGAAATTGTAGAGAGAACATTTAGTACTCAGAGGATTTACCACATGCAATTGGAAACCAAATCTGCGGTGTGTGTTTCGGAAGCTGACGGAGGGATCACAGTTTGGACAACATCTCAAGGAATTCATAATGTTCGTATCCTTTTGGGGAATATTTTTAACATTCCTCTTAGTAAAGTAAATGTTAAAAGAATTACTCTGGGAGGTTCTTTCGGTTCAAGTATTCAGATGAATTCAATTACTCCCATTTGTGTTGCCTTGGCCTTAAAGGCAAAAAGGCCGGTGAAATTGGTGACCACCAGAGAAGAAGACATTTATGACCATTCAAAATATCCCCTGAAGACTATCTTGAAAATCGGTGCAAAAAAAGACGGAACATTAACAGCTGCCCACTGCCGGGTTCAGGTGGAGATCGGCGGTCACAACATTCAGGCTTATCCTTATTTAGGATGTGTAGCCGGATGGTTTGCTTCACTTTATAAATATAAAAATTTAAAATACGAAGGAATTGCGATATATACCAATAAGGTGCCTTCCTGTGCAATGCAGGGATATGGAAACCCTCAGATAAATTTTGCGGTGGAAAGTTTAATGGATATTTTAGCTGAAAAATTGGATATGGACCCGGTTGATCTTCGCCTGAAAAATTTTGTAGGAAAAGGAGATGAATTCTGGGGTCAGGGTCCGACAGTAAGGTCTATTATCAGAAGCTGCGGAGTAGAAGAGATGTTAATCGAAGGGGCTAAACTTGCCGGATGGAATAGGAGAATCCCCCCTTCTAAAAAAACAGGAGATATTAAAAGAGGCATGGGAGTTGCCAGAGGATTTCATACTTCTGGTACCGGTGGTCCCAATCCGGGAGAAGTTATAGATTATTCGGGTGCGACAATTAAAATTAATGAAGATGGTTCAGTGGATGTGGTAACTGCTCTGATGGACCATGGGGGAGGGACCTGGGATGCCGCGGCAAAAGTAGTGGCTGAAGTTTTAAAAGTGCCTTTTGAGAAAGTTGGTATTTATAACGGGATAGATACCCGAACTACCGTTTTTGACGTAAATACTCATGCCACACGAGGGATATACTGTGGGTGTGGAGCAATAAAATATGTAGCCGAAAAAGTTAAAGAAATTCTTTTAAGTTATGCCGCAACTCTCTTCAAAGATTTGCCGGAAAATCTGGAGTTAACTTGTAATAAAAAACTTGGCCAGGCAATAATTTATCCTCGGGAAATACCTCAAAATTATATGACCGTTGGGGAAATAGCAGAACATGCCCACATTACCAGTTGGGGCACCATTTCTTATACTGCTACCCTTAGACAGAAAAATTGTCCTCCCTGTTTTATTACTCACTTTGTAGAAGTTGAGGTAAATACGAAAACAGGAGAAATTAGTATTCCGAGAGCCGTCATTATGGGGGATTCGGGAACCGTGATTAATCCTGATTTATGGGAAGGGCAGATAATTGGTGCATTTAGCAGAGGACTGGGTTTTAGTCTTTTGGAGGAGACCGAATATGATTTAAACAATGGTAAGTTGGGATGTAACGGGATGATAACTGATTATAAGATACCAACTACTCTCGATATGCCAAAAATAGATAATATTACCGTGAAATCTGCTCACACCTATGAACCAACCGGTCCTTTTGGAGCAAAAGGGATTGGGGAGGCAGCCTTGAGTTCCGTGGGTTCCGCGGTTGCAAATGCAATCTACAATGCTATAGGAATTAGGTTTTACGAACTCCCAATTACACCGGAAAAAGTTCTTAAAGCCTTAAGAGAAAAAGAAGCAAAAAATGAAGAAAGGAGGGGATAGAATTGCAGACCAATACCAAAATTTTAGCCCAGGAATTTGAATATTTAGCCCCCAAAACCTTGAACGAAGCTTTAAGTTTACTGGAAAAATATAAGGATAAAAGTACCAGAATATTAGCCGGAGGCACTGACCTGTTGGTTAAAATGAAGACCATCGATTTAAAAACTGATTATCTAATAAACATAAAAAATATCCCCGAACTTAATTTTATTGATACAGTTGACGGATTAAAGATAGGGGCAGCCGTTCCTTTATCCCACATTGA
>JAUVOA010000244.1 GCA_030599445.1 Atribacterota bacterium
ACGAATTTTTGACCTCCCAAAAAATAGAAGAGGCTCTAAATTACTTAGATAAATTTAGTAAAGTTCAAATATTATCCGGAGGGACGGATTTGTTGGTTAACCTTTATAAAGAGAGCCCTCGCTTACCAGACTTTGATTATCTCTTAGATATAAGTAACATCCCAGAATTAAAAATTATTAATTCAATTAATAACTTTATAGAGATAGGGCCACTAGTGACCCATTCCCGATTGATTAATGAGCCGCTCATCAAAAATAATTTTCCTGCATTGGTGGAAGCAGCTTACACTATCGGTTCAACCCAGATTCGTAATCGTGGCACTATCGGGGGTAATATTGTGAATGCCTCTCCGGCAGCAGACCTTTTACCCCCTCTAATTGCCTTAAAGGCTGAAGTAGAATTGACTTCTAAGAAAGGAAAAAGAGTGTCATCCTTGGAAAAATTTTTAGCCGGTCCCTATAAAACTAAATTGCAAGCTAATGAATTATTAACCAAAATAAAAATCCCTTTACTTGGTGATAATTATTATGCTGATTTTCAAAAAATCGGTCGAAGAAAAGCCCTGTCTATTGCCAGATTAAGTCTTGCCCTGGTTACAAAGATTGATAAAAAAGGAATTTTTCACGATACCAGAGTTGCTCCCGGGTCTGCCACCCCTTATCCCCAATCCTTGTCTGTGACAGAAAATGCTATTAATGGTAAATCTATATTTGATATCGATATAGAGGAGATTGGTAAAATAACCAGTAAAGAAATGTTTTCTATCACCGGAGAAAGATGGTCTACCCCCTACAAAAAACCGACTATCGCTGTTCTGATTAAGAGAGCACTGAAAAAAGTTATTGAGGAGGCAAAGACCAATGGATAAGATTACGGTAACTTTCATAGTTAACGGTAAGGAAGTAACCCTAAAAGTGGGTCCCAAAGAGCGTTTACTTGATACTTTAAGGGAGCAATTAAAATTAACCGGGACCAAAGAAGGGTGTAGTGTTGGTGAATGTGGGGCCTGTACGGTTATACTTGACGGAAAGTCAGTTTCTTCCTGTCTGATTCTTACCGGACAGATTGGAGGGAGTGAAGTATTAACTATTGAAGGTCTGGAAGTAGATGGGAATCTTGATTCTTTACAACAAGCCTTTATTGATTATCACGCCATACAATGTGGTTTTTGTACCCCGGGGATGTTGATGTCTGCCAAGGCTTTACTTATACATAATCCACATCCAAGCCGGGAAGAGATTAAAACTGCCTTAGAAGGTAATCTGTGCCGATGTACCGGTTACGAACAAATTATCGAAGCAATTGAAAGTGTAGCGAATAAATAGTAAAAAATAGGGGGTCAGGTCTTCACATTTGACATAACTCGCGCCTAAATAAAATAACCAGAAATGTTATGTCAAATGTGAAGACCTGACCCCCTAAAGAAGGAGATTTTTTAAATGTCTTCTATATTAATTGAGAATATAAAAGAGATTGTAACTATGGACAGTGAAAGAACCAGATTAAAAAATTGCAGTCTTTTAATTGAAGATAATAAAATTAGTAAAATCGCCTGTGATATAAAATCCCCAGCTGAGGAGATAATTGATGGTTCTAATTATTTCCTTTATCCCGGTCTAATTAATACACATCACCATTTTTATCAAACCTTAACCAGAAATATTCCTCAAGTACAGAATGTAGAGCTATTTAATTGGTTAAAATATCTTTACCCTATCTGGTCTCGCTTAACTCCCGAAGCGGTTTATTACAGCAGTCTGGTAGCTATGGGGGAGCTTTTAAAGACCGGTTGCACCACCGCAGTTGACCAGTTCTACGTTTTCCCCAAGAGCCAACCGAAAGAACTGGTAGATGAAGAATTCAGAGCAGCTCAAGAAATTGGCATCCGATTTCATGGGAGTAGAGGTTCTATGTCTTTAAGTAAAAAAGATGGGGGGCTACCTCCGGATTCAGTAGTGCAGACAGAAGAAGAGATACTGACTGATTCTCAACGGGTTATCGAAAAATTTCATGATTACAAGCCTTTTGCCATGCAAAGAGTAGTTTTATCCCCTTGTTCCCCATTTTCCGTTACTAAAAACCTTTTAAGAGAATCGATTAAATTGGCTCGGAATTATAAAGTGGAAAGTCATACTCATCTGGCAGAGACCAAAGATGAAGATGAATTTTGTCAGAAAACTTTTTGCCTGCGGCCACTGGATTATATGGAAAAAGTCGGCTGGCTGGGAGATGATGTCTGGTTTGCTCATTGTGTCCACTTAAACGAAAAAGAAATAAATTTATTAGCTGAAACAGGAACAGGAGTAGCCCATTGTCCGGTATCTAATCAGAAACTGGCTTCCGGCGCAGCGAATATCCCTTATATGCTAAAAAAGAAAGTACCGGTGGGATTAGCGGTTGATGGCAGTGCCAGTAATGATTCCTCTAATATGATTGCCGAACTTAAAGCAGCTTTCTTGATGCATCGGTTGATTTATGGTATCTCCAGTATATCTGCCGAAGAGGTGTTGAACATTGCTACCAATGGTGGCCGTGATATCCTTAACCAGCCGGAGATCGGCACTCTTGAAGAAGGGAAAGCGGCAGATATGTTTCTAATCAATACAAAAAGATTAGGATTTGCCGGGGGTTTGTCCGATTCTGTTTCTGCTCTGGTAACTTCTGGTGACTCTCAAATTGTGGATATTGCTATAGTTAATGGTAAGATTGTAGTTAGCGATGGAAGATTGGTTACTATTGATGAAGATAAAGTGGCGGAAAAAGCCAATAAGATTTCCCAAAAAATGATTGAAGGATAAAAATTGACAATCTCAATTTAGTATTTAGTATATCGTATATCGTATATCGTGGAGAAAATAGAAGTCAGGAGACAGAATACAAGAATCAGAAGATTAGACAGTGTATAGCACATGGTATTTACAAAGCAGGGGCGTATTGCTATACTCCCCAGAACTTGCAGAAATCTATCATAACGAAATGCTGACACATAAGAAAAGGAAGGAGGGAGAAAAATGCTGATAATTGGAAACGGAACAGTTATTACTTTTGATAAAGATTCCCGGGTTATCTCTAACGGCGGAGTAGTAATCGAGGAAGAGAATGTTGTTGCTATCGGGGAGACAGAAAAATTAATTTCAAAATATCTTGAAGCCGAATATAAAGATGTTCAGGGTAAGATAATAATGCCGGGAATGATTAATACCCATATGCATCTTTATAGCACTTTTGCTCGAGGTATGGACCTTAAAACTGATCAGCCACCTAAAAATTTTGTGGAAATTTTAGAAAAACTATGGTGGAGATTAGATAAGGTTTTAAACGAAGAAGATATATATTGTAGTGCTATTTATGCT
>JAUVOA010000239.1 GCA_030599445.1 Atribacterota bacterium
GGCCGGCAAGAATATGATCATAATCGATTAGTTTGACCTGATCGAGAGTCACCGAACCTTCTTTTACGGTTGCTTTAGGATTGACGGGTAAACGATTATATTTTTGGAAAAGGTCCTGGGCTTCCTTGGTATAACACCAGTCAATAAATTGTTTTGCCAATTCCGGTTCCGGTCCGCCTTTTATCAAGGAAAGTCCGCCAACCTCGTAGCCGGTTCCTTCTTCAGGGAAAGTCATAACAACAGGATAACCTTTATTGATACCCTTGGCCATAATATCATGAGAAAAAGCAATTCCAACCGCTACTTCACCTATCCCAACCATGGATATACAGCCGGTTCCTGATTTAGTATACTGATGAATGCTATGTTTATCAAACTCTTCCCACCAATCAAGAGTTTTTTCCATACCAATCATCTGGACGAGAGTCGCGTAAGTTGTATAAGCAGTCCCTGAAGTGTAAGGATATGCCATAGCAATATTGTCTTCAAAAGCCGGATCTAAAAGTTGAGACCAAGTCGTCGGAGCTTTTACGTTATGTTCTTTTAGGAAATTTACATTAGATACAAAGCCGATTGCACCAGTGTAAAATCCGGTCCAGGCCCAATCTTCTGCATGTAAAATGTCAATTAATTCAAAATCTGTATTAGGTTTATAGGGCTCAAGTAATCCCTTGGGTGCCGCATTTATATGAGAAGTATTAGAACCTGCATGCCACATGCTTGCTTGTGGATTTGCTGCTTCTGCTTCTACGCGGGCCAATACTTCACCCGATGACATTCTTACCCATTCTACATCAATTCCGGTTTCTTTCTCAAAAACCTCAATGTAATACTTAGCCTCTTCGGTATCAAATGCTGTATACATATGAAGCACCTTGCCTGCTGCCAGGCCTGTTACAAACACGCTGAACACCATAACCATGACCAGTAATACTGTTAAAGTTAACTTTTTCATGAAAAACCTCCTAATTTTTTAAAATTTTTAATACCAGACAAAAATACCTGTGTCCTTACATTATATATACTAAGCTCTTTATCAACCTCCCTTCTTTTTTATTCAAATAATTTAAAAATAAATTATTTGAGAAATTAATTAACATTTTATAATATGAGAAGCTTACCTTGAGGGTTAAACTTTTCATATAAGCTTTTTCTTGCTTTTTGCTTTTCTTTATAAGAAACAATATGATTATAATCTGCTTGCTGCCAGGGTGGAGAAGTAAGAAGCGATTTTTCAAATATGTCTAAAAGATTATCTTCAAATTCTCCTTGATATTTCCTTTTAATAAATTTTTGAAATGCTTCTGGAAATTTCTCCCAGGCTTCTTTTTCTTTACCGGGTGGAGTAGGATAAAAAAGTCCCTCATTTATCTTAACCGCTTTTAAATCACCTCCTCCATCACCAATCATTAACACCTGATCATCTTTATATTTACCTTTCTTTTTGGCTATTTCAATATGGTGTCCCTTTGAACCCATTTCCTGACCGGCAATAATCTGAACATATTTAGAAATTCCCTGAGCTTCCCAGTAATTTGCTAAATCTGCATATGGAGTTTTAGAAACGATTAATATATCAGCATGTTGTGCTATTAACTTTAGACATTCTTCAACATGGTTAAAAGGGGGAATTTTTGCAGAAATATGAGGAAAAGTTCTGTTTACTGCTTCACTCCAACCTAAAAGTTTATATAAAGACAAATCAAGAGGATTTTGATTTAAATATTCCTCCAAACTTGGATTACCTAATCCTAATTTATTCTCTTTAGTATAGGCGATGTATTCGTTTAAAGGTCTTATGTCTGGTAATTTTACACACTTCTCCTGTAAAACTTGTTGAATATCTTTTCGGTTTTTAAGTGCAGTTAGGGTAAGCTGTATGGCAATGAATCTATTACACCCTCTATCTACAGAAAAAAGATTATAATATTCGGCGACTTCCCGGTAATAAGATTCAATTTCCCATAATTGGTAAAATTCCATAAACTGTGGATGGAAGATTAACATCTGTTTTCCGTTCATATTGTCGGTAACACAACCATCGGTATCGATAGCTATTAAAAAATCTTTTGTCCTTTTAAATTTTTTTAGCTGTTGTTCCGGATCTTTCTTTATCTGTTTTTCAGTAAGCCTGGGTAAGGCCACTATAATTAGCTCCTTTCTAATAGTAGCGTATAGCGGGTAGCGTTTAGTGTATAGAATAAATTATTTATCAAGCAAAAAGCTTACAGCGAAAAATTAAAAACCATAATTCAAAATTTAAAATATTTTCAGATAATTTATTGTTTTTTATGTAGGGTGCGGATTTATCCGCCTCAGGTTATTTAATAGACAGGCGAGACGCCTGTCCTACGATTTTATATATATCGTTAAAGGGGGATGCAATACCCCCCTATTTCTATAGCACCTTGACTTCATCTTCTTCGCGAGATACGATTCACGAGATACTAGATACGGTTTGCTTTACTATATACTATATACTATTTTATTTTCTATATCCAATTGGTATATATTCTGCACATTTTTTGGGAACAAATATATCTTTAAATTTAGCCAATTGTGGAAGAGGGCTTCCAATAAGAGGTAATGCCCAGTCAATAAATTCATCAGTTACATCCACTCTATCAGGAGTAATCCATTCCCGAGGAAACTCTCTTTCTGAATTAGCTACAGTATCTAAAAGTATTTTATCATAATTTACTTTATAAGGTAAATCAAGATTTCTTGCAATGGTCGACATAAAACCGTTTTCCCCCGATAAAGCAATTCTGGCAGCATATACTCCCACCTGATAAGCCTCTTCTTTGTCAATTTCAGATACATAGGCAATCTCCCTTCTCTGGCGAGTACCTGGTCTTTCCGAGCGAGCTATTCCTCTAACTATTAATCTACTTTTTGCTCTTCCCTGGCTATCTTTCTGATCTATCCCGTTAAGGTAATTGGTAAGTACCTGTTCTACGGTCTTTTCAGAAGCACTGAATTGAGCATGGCCAAAGCTATCTCGCAGTATTCCCAAATCTCCTACATTTACTCCTTCTCCTATAACCACAATACATCTTCTCTGTTTTCTTAATTTTTCATTAACTTTTTCGGTAATAAATTCTAAATTACTCTGATAATCATCTTTGGATAGAGATTCGGGAAGAATTATTAATAAAGGAATTTCTCTTTTGGGATCAGCCAACCGTGCTGCAGCCGGAATAAAACCAATTTTTCTCCCCATTACTCCGATTACCAAAACCGAGTCACGGGTATAGCTGGCTTTATTCTCTTCATGTGCCCCAAGTATATTTATGGCTAAATTTCTAGCTACACTTCCATATCCCGGGTCATGATCACATACCGCAAACGTTCCATCAGTTTTCAATGGAC
>JAUVOA010000304.1 GCA_030599445.1 Atribacterota bacterium
AGTTACATCTAAGGATAGTAAAATTTTTGTTACAGGGGCATCAAGGTCGGCAAATTGAATACCACTGTTATCAAAACTTTCCTGTAAGAAAAAAGGGGCAATTTTATCTAAATTATTTAAAAGATTTTTTACCTTCATTTTTTCGCCCTCCCCGGCCTATTAGGTTAATTGACTAAAACTATGTTATCATTATAGTATATTTTTTAAATTTTAAAAATAAAATAATAAAGAAATGGGAAAATTACTTCAATTAATAGGAGATAAAAGGTGAAGAAACCGGAGTTATTGGCCCCGGCCGGTAATTTGGAAAAATTAAAGATTGCGATTATTTACGGGGCTGATGCAGTATATTTAGGCAGCGAGAATTTTGGGTTAAGAGCGGGAGCAAAGAACTTTACTCTAAAGCAATTAGCAGAAGGGATAAAGTTTGCGCATGATAGAGGGAAAAGAGTTTACCTGACCCTTAATATAATACCTCACAATGAAGATTTAGTAGAATTACCCGAATATGTGACTAAATTAAAGGAGTTGGATTTAGATGCAGTAATAATTTCAGATCCGGGGGTGCTTAAGATAGTGAAGAACATCATCCCGGAAATGGAGATTCATTTAAGCACCCAGGCCAATACTACTAATTATGCAGCGGTAAATTTCTGGTATGAACAGGGGGTCAGAAGAATAATTTTAGCTCGAGAATTATCCTTGGAGGAGATAAAAGAAATAATAAAAAAATCTCCTCCTGATATGAAAATTGAAACATTTATACATGGAGCTATGTGTATCTCCTATTCAGGCAGATGCCTGTTAAGTAATTATATGGTAGGTCGGGATGCTAACAGGGGAGATTGCGCACAGTCCTGCAGATGGAGATATTACCTTATGGAAGAGACAAGACCCGGGGAATATTTTCCGGTATATGAGGATAAAAAAGGGACTTATATTTTTAATTCCAAAGACTTGTGTATGATAGAACATCTGCCTTCATTGATAGAAGCAGGAATTTCCGTTTTTAAGATTGAAGGGAGAATGAAGAGTTCGTATTATGTTGCTACTGTAGTCAAGGCTTATCGGCAGCTTATTGATAGTTATTTTTCAAAACCGAAGGAATATTTTTGTGATGAAAAATGGTTGGATGAGATAAAAAAAGTGAGTCATAGATATTTTACTACCGGATTTTATTTTGCTAAACCAAGCGGCAAAGAACAAAGGTATGATAGCAGTGCTTATATCAAGACTTATGATTTTGCCGGATTGATACTTGAGTATGACGCAGATAATCAGATAGCCACCATAGAACAGAAAAATAGGATATTTGTAGGAGATGAGATTGAAATATTTGGTCCGGATGATGATTTTTTCACCCAGAAAATCGAGAAAATGTGGAATGAAGAAGGGGAAGAGATAGAAGTTGCTCCCCATGCTAAACAAATTATCAGAATGAAAATGGCCAAGCCAGTAAAACCTTGGTATATATTAAGAAAATTTAATAAAACTTAAAATATTATCAAATTATTTAAATTTCCCGCATATTTTTTTGGACTTTATTTCATAAATGATTATAATTAGTTAAATAAACTTAAAAAAAATTAAGAGAGTTAAATCAGCATGACTATTAATAATTCAAAAAATGATGTTCCACAATACAACCTCAAGGTCGACCTAAGTGAAAAAGTGGTCACCAGAGACAAGGTCTATTCTATCTTAAGTAAAGCCATCTTCCAGGGTGATCTCAAACCAGGACAAAGGTTGGTAGAATCAAAATTAGCTAAATTGATGAAGGTAAGCAGGACTCCTATTCGCGAAGCCATCATAGAATTGCAACAAAAGGGTTTAGTTGTACCTTCTCCTCCCAAGGGAGTAAAAGTAGCTCCTCTCCCCACCAAAGAAGAATTAACCGAGTTTTATGATATTAATAGTGTCTTAAGAGGTTTAGCGGCCAGAAAGGCAGCTTCCAATATCACTCCCCAGGGGATAAGAAAATTACAAGAGATTATTATCCAAAGTGAGCAATCCCTAAAAGAAGATTTTCTTAAAAATATTTCTAAATTAAATGTCAAATTTCACCAGGTTATAGAGAAAAGCAGTAATAATAAAGAGCTGCTCTTTTTGTTAGATAATGTCTATAGAAGATCAAGCGAACGGTTTTCAGAGATCTTATCTCGAAAAAAAAGACAGAAAGAATCAATAGAAGAACACAAAGTAATTCTAAAATCTCTAATAGAAAAAAATGGTGAACTGGCGGAAAAATTAATGAGAGAACATATAGAAAATGGTAAAAAAGCCCTCCTCCAAGAGATAGAGCTTGGAGAAAATAATCAAAAAAAAAGAGTAGCGAAATAGAAAGAAATAATTTATTTTAAATTCCAATTATACTCCTTCAGGGATTTTTAGCCTCTTTATATCTCAATTTAAATAGGAAAAATTTTTCTTAGGAATAAGAATATGTTTTACCTTTAATTTCTACAAATAATTAGAAATTTAAAAAAATTTATTTTTCTAGAGCTTTTTGCGATGTTTGGTAAGTTATGCCACACAAGCGTTGGAAGGAACACAAAAAAGATTTTACCCCATAATAAAACGAAAAATACGGTTTTGCGGGACAGAAATCAGGGGTTACTGAAAAATCCACCCCTAGATAAAAAAAAGAAAAAACGGGTGAGTATTTCCTTTATCTAAACTTTATTATCTAAGAGCTTATAATAAAGCTACCAGTTTTAATGCTCGAGATTTTCTCTTCA
>JAUVOA010000312.1 GCA_030599445.1 Atribacterota bacterium
CAGTTAGAATAAATAATAAATAATCTGTTTTGGTTTTACCAATAGCGTAATAAAGAATACTGCGGTTTTCTCTTAAATCGTGCAATGGAGCAGCCCTCTTAACCTATAAAAAATGGCGGAGAGAGAGGGATTCGAACCCTCGGAGCAGGCCTTAACCCGCTCAATTGCTTAGCAGGCAACCACCTTCGGCCACTCGGTCATCTCTCCATTAAAAGTATAACATAATAATTTTTTTCAGGCAAGAAAAACCGACAAATTCGTATCTCGTATCTCGTGAATCGTATCTCGTAAAAAAATAGGAACCAGAAGCCAGAATCCAGAATAAAATTCGCACCATATATCGCGTAAAGTTAGATAAAAAAATACCATTCTTTCTCTTTGCGTATTACGTATGTCGTATGGCGTTTAGTCAGTTCTTAAACCTAGGGAAACAAAGGTGCCTGGCACTTTTGTTTCCCTATTTAACCGGCTAACCAAGTAACCGCACACGCTATCTGTATATGTTATGCTATATGCAGAATACACAAAACGAATTTGTTCTGACTCTTGGTTTCTATTATTTTTACCAGGAGCGAGATACGAATTGTTAGTGTAAACTTTAGTGGGGTAGTAAGAAAGAGAAACGAATATTTATTGCCTTTGTTTTCCTATCTTCTTTTTTCTTAACCCTACGCTGTATGTTAATATTATTTATTTCGGTTTCTGTATTTTGTTCTTCTTTTCCTAACTATACGCTCTACGCTAAATGCTATACGCTCCACGCTATTCTTCACGCGATACGATATACTCGATACTAATAATATTTAAACTTGCGGGAAACAAGAAAATATATTAGAATATGCTAAGCAAAAAAAATTAGTCGTTAGTACTTGGTTAGCCAGTTAATTGGTTTGTTGGTTAAATGGTTTAGTATTAATTCTTCAATATACTCATTCCTCAACCAGCTAACCAGGTAACCAACTAACCAGCTAACTATTCCTCTTCACGCAATACGCGATACTCGATACTCGATACGAATATAATTTCAACTCAGAATAAAGGAGAAACTGAAAAAGTGAAGCAATATCAATATGGTGTAATTGTAGTAGGTGCCGGCCATGCCGGCTGTGAGGCCGCTCTGGCCGCTGCCAGAATGGGGGCAAAAACACTCCTCATTACTTCCAATATAGACAATGTTGCTCTGATGCCCTGCAATCCCTCTATAGGAGGTCCGGGCAAAGGACATGTAGCCCAAGAAATCGATGCTTTAGGCGGAGAAATGGCTAAAAACACTGATAAAGCCACTATTCATATAAGAATGTTAAATACCAGTAAAGGTCCGGCTATGTGGGCTTTGCGGGCACAGATAGATAAAAGAGTATATACTCAGGAAATGATACATGTTCTCCAAATACAAAAAAATTTAGATTTAAAACAGGAAATGGTAACAAAATTAATAGTAAATAATTGTCGGGTAGAAGGGGTAATGGTTAAAAGCGGTTTGGAATTTTCTTCTCCCACGGTAATTTTAACTAATGGAACATTTTTAAATGGCAAAATTTATATTGGAAAAACTACCTATTCAGCAGGAAGAGCGGGTGAACTTGCCTCGATTGGTCTTGCAGAAAATCTTAAAGAGTTGGGTTTTAAAGTGGGACGATTAAATACCTGCACCCCTCCGCGGATAGATAGAAGGACGGTTGATTTCCCCAAGATGAAAGAACAGAAGAGTGCAGATATACCTTTGTCTTTTTCTTTTGAAAATAAAGGGAAAATATATAAAGATTTTTCGGTATTTATGACCCGCACCAATCAGAAAACCCATCAGATAATCCGAGATAATATCCATAGAGTACCCCTATCTAATGGCACCATCCAAAGTGCAGCTATCAGATATTGTCCCTCTGTAGAAGATAAGATAATTAGGTTCCCCGAAAAAGAATCTCATCAGATATTCTTAGAACCAGAGGGATATAATACTGAAGAAATATATTTACAGGGATTTTTTACCAGTCTACCTGCTGATGCCCAGCAGGATGCCTTGCACACTATTGAAGGCTTGGAAAATTGTAAGATTATCCGCTATGGATATGCTATTGAATATGACATTATATATCCTAATCAATTAAAATATTCTTTAGAAACTAAAGCAATTAAAGGATTATTTTTAGCCGGACAGGTTAATGGAACCTCGGGATATGAAGAGGCAGCTGAACAAGGATTGCTGGCGGGTATAAATGCAGTACAGCTGACACGTGGTAAGGAGCCCTTAATCCTGGATCGTTCAGAAGCTTATATTGCCGTAGAGATAGATGATTTAGTTACAAAAAGTGTAACTGAGCCCTATCGTTTAAGAACCGGACTGGCTGAATATAGACTTTTGTTAAGACAGGATAATGCGGATTTAAGACTTACCCCTTATGGATATAAGATGGGGTTAATCTCAGAGCAAAGATATAAAAAATTTCTGAAGAAAAAAACACTGGTTGAAAATGAAAAGGAAAGATTAAAGGAAATAATCATTCATGCTACCCAAAAGGTAAATGAATTACTAAATACATTGGGTACTACTCCTCTATCTGAGGCAGCTACTTTTGCTACTTTGCTTACCAGGCCTGAGGTAACCTACAATCAAACTGTTTCTATCGATCCTAACAGACCGGAATTGCCTACCAAGGTAACCGAGCAAGTTGAAATTCAAATAAAATATGCAGGATATATTAA
>JAUVOA010000010.1 GCA_030599445.1 Atribacterota bacterium
ACGCTTTGCTTTTAACTATCTATTATTTTTAATAATTATAACATGAATGTCAAGTACAATTAAAAATACTGAATAAAGTATTTGTAATTCTCTTAAAGTTTATTAGGAATATTTTCTTTTAACGTATTTGCCCATCACCATATATAATATATTTATAACTAGTTAGTTCTCTCAAACCCATTGGTCCCCGTGCATGAAGTTTCTGAGTACTTATACCAATCTCTGCCCCCAATCCAAACTCAAATCCATCAGTAAAACGGGTTGAAGCATTTATATATACTGTAGCAGCATCAATTTCTTTGGAAAACTTTTTAGCATTCTGCTGATTTTGGGTCACGATAGCTTCTGAATGTTTAGTACCATATCTATTTATATGATTAATGGCTTCATTAATATTTTTAACCACTTTAACGGAAATGATATAATCGAGATATTCAGTATGCCAATCTTTTTCTGTCGCAATTTTATATTTTGGAAATAACTTTTTAACTTTATCACATCCTCTAATCTCAACACCTAATTCTTCAAGTTCTGATAGTATTACAGGCAGATATGTCGAAGCAACACTTTCAGCAATCAAAAGCGTTTCAGCAGCATTACATACTGCCGGTCTACTGGTTTTTGCATTTATCACTATTTTTTTCGCCATTTCTAAATCTGCTGTTTCATCAACAAAAATATGGCAATTACCCACACCGGTTTCAATCACCGGGATTAATGAATTTTCCACTACTGTCTTGATAAGAGATGCACCTCCTCTAGGGATTAATACATCAATATAGTCTCTCATCTTCATTAATTCTATAGCGCTTCTTTTTTCAGTATCCTCGATAAGCTGAATAGCCTCAAAAGGAATACTACCCTCTCTCAGACCTTCTCTTAAAACCTTTACCAGTGCCTTGTTAGAATTTATTGCCCCGGAACCACCCCTTAAAATAACTGCATTTCCCGCTTTAAAACAAAGAGCCGAGGCATCAACGGTAACATTGGGTCTTGCTTCATAAATAACTCCAATTACACCTAAAGGGACTCTTTTTTTCTCTATACAAAGACCATTGGGTCTTTTTATTCTTGATTCTATTTCGCCAACAGGATCTGGCAACGTAGCGACAGTCAATAATCCCTCTGCCATCGCTTTAATTCTTTTTTTATCTAACACTAATCGATCCAAAAAGGCTTTTGCTTTTCCTTCATGTTGAGCAATTTCAAGGTCTATTATATTTTCTTTCAAGATAAATTTTTCTGCCTTGATCAAACTCCCAGCCATACATTTCAAAGCATCATTCTTTTTCTTAGTAGAATAATGAGCTATTTCACTAGATACTAATTTTGCTTTCTTTCCAATTAAACTCAAGCTTTCCATTTAATTTTGCCCCTTCATTATTTTTTTTGGTAAAAAAATTGTCCCTTCATTTTTACCTTGAATGACACCCATAATCTGTTCAGGTTTTTTACCCTTTATAATTGCAACTGCTATGCCCCGAGCTGTCGCCAGCTTCGCTGCATATATCTTCGTTCTCATTCCTCCGGTTCCAAAACCACTACCAACACCGTAAGCAAAAGATTCAATTTCTTCATTAATATCTTCAACGAAAGATATTTTTTTTACGTTTTTGTTTTTTCGAAAATCTCCTGTATAAAGACCATCGGTATCGGAAAGCATTATCAGGATATCTGCTTTAATCAAAATGGATACAACTGCAGATAAAGTATCATTATCTCCAAAAACAATTTCTTCCACAGCAACCGTATCATTTTCATTGACAATAGGAATTACTTTATATTTAAATAAGGCATTAAAAGTATTGCAGGTATTATATTGACGAATACTATCTTCAAAATCATTACGGGTTAAAAGCATCTGGGCAACCGTTATTTCATATTTTGAAAAAATATTTTTATATAAATGCATTAACAGTCCTTGACCAATAGCAGCCATAGCCTGTTTTTTGTCTAATTTTTGGGGTTTTTGTTGAAGGCCAAATTTACTTGCTCCTATACCGATTGCTCCTGAAGAGACAATAACAACTTCTCTTTCCTGCGCGTGTAAATCCGAGACAATTTTTGCAAGTTTTTCTAAATAATAATAATTTATTTTCCCGGACTCTTTTATTATTGTAGAAGTCCCAATTTTAATTACCAGTCGCTTAACTTGCTGAAAACTCTTTATTCTTTTCATATTTATTTTCTCCTTAAATAAATAAAAAAACTCTTTCATCTCCAAATAGAGACGAAAGAGTTTACTTTCGCTGTACCACTCTATTAAATTTAAAATAAATATCATAAAATGAAGTACATATAAAAAGTACGGCTCAAAATAAATTTTGAGTTTATACTTTCCCAATGATAACGGATGGGATAACCGAATAAAGCTCATCGCTTTTAGTATTTCAAGGTGGGTTCAAAATATTTCTTGGGACAGAATCTTTCAGCTTTTAGATTCTGTTCTCTATACCCTTTAATATTTTTACTATTCCTTTTCTATACCTTTAGAATTTATATTTTCCATAGTATAAAAGATAAACAATCTTTTGTCAATGATTCGTTTACATCAAAACATTTGTAGTGCTGTTAAAGTTTATCAATGGAATTCTCTTGCTCGCTCTTTCTTTTTTTAATAAACAGTACAATACTACCTATAACTCCAATCAAAAAACCTATGGGGCAGGCAAAAATTGCAATAAGGAAAAATATCACTTCAAAGGCTTTCATCAGATAGCTTAATATAGTTATATGGCTGGTAACCTGCTCTAAAGCATAAAAAATATTGTGTAGTAAGGCAAAGACAAAAAATCCTGCAGCGGAGGCCCCGGTTAGCATTAAAAACTTTTTAAGCTTCCCCTCAACTTTTTGTACCAAAGTTAAACCAATTAGGACACTACCCAATATAACGAGAATAATACCGTTAATTATTACAAAAGCAGTATTTATATATCCCCTAAAACCAGGGATTAAAAGCATACCAACGGTAATAACAAAAACTATTATCACCAAATAAAACATTATTGTTAAGGTGTCTCTTTTTTGACTATCCATAATCAAACCCATACTTTTTACTTCCTGGGAAATTTGTTTATTCTCGCCTTTCTTATTCTATGCTATCTTAAAATTTTTGTCAGTTGATGGGCGTTTGACAAAGTATATTTTAATAATTCTTAAAAATCTCACGAAAATGAAAACCGCGGATAGCATAAGTTATCATCATAGGAAAAAGTTGGGGACGTCTAATCAAAGACCAGAAAAAAAGCTTCCAATAATAAATTCTTTCCTCCCCTATTATGCCTAAATGCCAAATAGATTTAAAAAATGCACCAAGATAACAAAGATGAAATTGATATCTTTTCTTTTTTTGAAGAGGCTTAAAATTTTTCAAGAGAATTAGGATGCGTTCATAGTAGTACTTAGGGGAATAAATCGTACTTAAAACTCTTTTATAACCATCGATAAGTGTTTTATAGTTTATTTTGGGAATAAAATTAATGGAAAGGTCGGTGTTGTCACCTGTGGCTTCTTTTAATAATCTATTCTCTTTAACAAGTCGCTGGTAGAGTTTGGTACCCCGAGGAGCATTTAATAATCCGACCATAGCAGTAACAATTCCACTTTTCTGAATGAATTCAATTATTTTCTCAAAAATGGCCGGTGTATCATTATCAAAACCCATAATAAATCCTCCGCTTACTTCCAAACCAAATTCTTGTATTTTTTTAACACAAGCTATCATATCACGATTTTTATTTTGCAACTTACCACATTCTGCTAAGCTCTCTTCATTAGGAGTTTCAATTCCTACAAATACTGAACTAAATCCTGCCCGAACCATCAAGCGCATAAGTTCCTCATCATCAGAAAGATTTATCGAGGTCTGAGTAGTAATGGTGAAAGGATATTTTCGCGCTTCCATCCAATCAATCATGGCAGGCAGTATTTCATTTTTTACTGCCCTTTTATTCCCAATAAAATTATCGTCAACGATAAATAATCCACCCCTCCAGCCCTGTAAATAGAGACTATCTAATTCTGCCAATATCTGATCTTTGGTTTTTAGTCTCATCTTATGTCCGAAGAGTAAAGTTACATCACAAAAATCACAGTTAAAAGGACAACCTCGGGAATATTGAATACACATAGATGCATATTTATTTATATCAGCTAATTTCCAAAGAGGAATGGGAGTTTTTGTTACATCTGCCCATTGTTCTGAGGCGTAAATATGTTTAGGGTGCCCCTCTTCTAATTCTTTTAAAAAGTGAGGTAGGGTGATTTCGGCTTCATTAAGTATAAAATAATCTACATCATCCTCAAAGTCTTCATATCCGGATGTAAAGAGAGGACCGCCGGCAACAATCTTAGCTCCCAGCCTCTTGCATTGAGCAATTATCTTCTTCGCCGACTCCTTTTGAATAGACATAGCACCAATAAATACATAATCAGCCCATTTGATATCTCTATCATCCAATGTAGTTATCAACATATCTACAAGTTTTTTCTCCCAATTTTGAGGAAGCAAGGCAGCCACAGTCAACAATCCTAAGGGCGGGTAAACTGCCCTTTTAGAAATAAATTTTAAGGCATGTTTAAAACTCCAGAAAGTATCTGGATATTCCGGATGAACTAAAAGTATTTTCATATTAATCTTCCCCTTAATTTTATATTTTCTTGTAGATGAAGAATAAAATTTACTCTAACGAAATAATTTTTATTGTTGACTTATATTACCCCTTAGTGCTTCCTGCTGTCAAACCTTTAATTAAAAACTTCTGAAATATAAGAGCTAATATAATGGGAGGTAAAGAGGCAACAAATCCGGAGGCAGCTATTTGATCAAAGGCGTGAATATATTGACTTCCTAAAGCAGCAATATATACGGGTATAGTTATAGAATTGGTGGTTTTAGTAAAAACCATAGCTAAGACAAACTCATCCCAGGCTAATAGAAAAGTAAAAATTCCGGTAGCCACCAAACCAGGTGCCGATAGAGGAAGAACGATCTTTATTAATGCCTGAGTTCTGGTACATCCGTCAATTCTCGCTGCTTCTTCCAACTCAGTAGGGATAGTAAGAAAAAATCCTCTCATAATCCAGATAACAAATCCCAGAATAAAAGTAACATAAAGTATAATCAGGTTTATTTTGGTATCGTAGAAATGAAAATTACTATTAGCCTGTATTAAATAGTAATCAAAGGTACGAATAATGATAAAAAATGGGATAACCAGGGCTACAGTAGGTATCATACGAATAGAAATTAAAGACATAACGATATTATTTTTAAAAGGAAATTTTAATCTGGCCAAAGCATAAGCAGCCAGAGTTCCAAAAATCAAACAAATAATAGTTACACTGCCAGAGATAATAAGACTGTTACGAAGGGCAGCCATAAACCTCTGGCCAATATGACTACTCATATCAAACATAGCCTGAAAATTCTTTAAAGTTGGGTTCTCAGGAAACCAACTGGTAGTGCGGTCTGAAATCAATTCCTTATAAGGGAAAAGACCGGAAATAAACAGCCAGGTAAAGGGAGCAAGAGTCCAGACAACAATAAGAACAACCAATACATATAATATTATTCGAGAAATATACTTTTTCATCCTGGCTTTCCTGATTCCCATTTATTAAGTCTCCTCCGAATATAGTACTCTTACATAAATAAGGGCTATACCCAAGATAAATAAACCCACCAAGAACGAGAGAGCAGAGCCTCTACCAAAGTTTAAAAATTTCATTCCGGTTTCAAAGGTATATACACCTACCACCCTAATAGAGTATTGCATTAAAATATAAATAATATCAAAAACTCGGAATAATTCCATAGTTCTTAAAACCAGGACCACCAGTAATACCGGACGAAGCAGAGGTAAAGTTATATTCCAGAATTGAGACCAGCTGCTCGCTCCGTCAATCCCGGCTGCCTCATACAAACTATCCGGGAAAGTTTGCAGGGCAGCTAAAACTAACAAAGTTACTAAGGGGGTAACCTTCCAGGTGTCTGCCAGAATAATCATATTAAGAGCGGTGCTTGCTCCTACCCATTCCATAAAATTGCCAATAAGGGGAATATTTTGGAGGGGTACATCAAACCCCAACCAGACCTTATCATAGTCAGCTGGAAATATATGTAATACCTTCATCAAACCATTAAGAGCTCCAAAACTTGAACCGGCATAAATCCATTCCCACATACGAGCATTAACTACAGTAGGAAGTGCCCAGGGAAGTAATATGATAGATCTGACAAAAGATCTACCTATAAAACTCTTATTAAGCACCAGGGCCATACTGATACCAAGAATCAATTCAATAACCAGGGAGACAACAGTAAAATAGGTAGTAACTCTTACCGCGCTCCAAAATAAAGGGTCTTTTAAAAAATAATATATATAATTGCTAATGCCAATAAATTTGGTAGAAATACCTCCGATTATCGGCTCTGCTTTAAAAAAACTTAAGTAAAAAGCAAAAACAAGTGGTCCAATAACTACACATAGGATAATCAAAATACTGGGTAACAGGAGTATCAAGGCTAACTGTTTTGAACTAAGCTCTTGTCTTCTTATGCTCATAAAACTATCCTCTTAATCAAGAGAAGAGGAGGAGGATTTATTATTCTCCCCCTCTTCGGCCTTATTCCTATTACAATCTTATTACAATCTTATAATCCCATCACCGCTTCAATCTCTGTTTTAGCTTTATCCAGAGCTGCTTTAGGTTCCATTTTCCCTGTTAAAGCTGAGTGGATGTATCTTTGTAAGATAGAGGAAACTTCCGGATAAGGAGGAACTTTGGGTCGATGATGTACACTGGCGATCTCTTTTGCCTTAATATCTATTACCGGATCCATAGTCTTGGCATAAGCACTGGTCTGGACTGAAGTCCATACCGGCATCTCAGTTAGATAGGCTCTCTGAACTATAGGACTGGTAATAAATCTGACATATTTCCAGGCTGCTTCTTTATTCTTGGAATTAGCTAAAATAGCTGCTCCCTGAAATCCACTAACCGAAGCAGTATCATAAGTATATTTACCCAATACATCCTTAGCTACCGGAAGTAATCCCATCTTTCCTGCTCCTACTACTTTTGAAATAGATGGATCATTCATAGAACCGTACTGGAAGGTCCAGTTAGAAGTAAAAGCTGCGTTGCCAGCAATGAAATCATCTCTTGCTGCCGGTTCATCATTAGTCAAAGACTTTGGACTGGCTAATTCTTTATCTAAAAGCATCACCATAAATTCCAGTGCCTTCAGACCGGGACCAGTATTAAATATAGGTTTAGCATCTTTGTCAAAGGTGTCTCCTCCAAAAGCCCCGGTTAACCAGACATACTCACAGGTTAAACCCTCTTTCTGATTCCAGGAATCGGTCCAGGGATATTTGCAGATTCCCTTAGCTTTTATGGCTTCCATCTGTTCAACCATCTCTTCTAATGTTTTAGGAGCGGCATCAAAGCCAGCTTTTTTAATCATATCGATATTGTAGAAGAAAAGCTGGAAGTTAGCCAGGAAAGGCATTGCCCAGGTCTTACCATCAAAGACGAAAGCGTCCATAATCGCAGGAGCAATATCTTCCTTTACTGCCGGACTCATGTAATCATCAAGAGCAACACAGAAACCTTTAGAAGCAAATTCTGCTGTCCAGATAAGGTCTAAAGAAAAGACATCGTAAGTAGGTATAGGAGCCACCGCTGAGGACACGACTTTCTCATGCTGTTCATCATACCTAACAAATTCCAGATTGACCTTGATGCCGGAGAGTTCTTCAAAAAGGTCGGCCATATCTCTAACTTCATTAGGTTGATAGGCAGCCTGAGCCATATAGATAACGTTTATCTCCTCAGCTGCCAGAGCGGTAAATGCTCCACTTACCAATAAAACTCCAACCATTAACAATACTAAAATAAATTTTTTCATCTCATTTATACCTCCAAATTTTTCGACTTTACTTTAATTTTCTAAACAGACTTCTTTCTGTTTATTATTCATTTACCACCTCCTCTATCTGTGTCGTGTGTCGAAGACTTCTGAAAGTAATATTTAGTTTTAAATGATCCGAGTTTGTTGATTAGTATATTTTTATATTAGTATATTTATATTATAATAATTCGACATTTACTTCGAAATATCCTCTTTTTTAAAATAAATTAATTTTTTTATTCTAAATTTCCTTTTTCATTAAGTTTAATCACCCAAGCATCATATCTTCCTGCTCCTTTTGATTCGGTGTATCCAGCAAGAACATAGCCTCCATCTTCTGCCTGAATTATACATCTTGCCACATCCTCATCACTTCCGCCGAAGGTCTTATCCCAGACTACCTCCCCATTTTCATCAAGTTTAATCACCCAGGCATCTTCTCTTCCTGCACCCTTTGACCAGGTATATCCAGCAAGAGCATAGCCTCCATCTCTGGTCTGAATAATAGAGTTTGCTACATCGGCTTCAATCCCTCCAAAGGCTCTATCCCAGACTACATCTCCGTTCTCATCAAGTTTTGCTACCCAGACATCATACCCTCCTGCACCTTTTGATTCAGTAAATCCACAAACCGCATAACCTCCATCTGCTGTCTTAATACCAGAAAATACTTCATCATTTTGACTCCCGCCAAAGGCTTTATCCCAGATTATCTCTCCGTTTTCATCGAGTTTTGCAATCCAGACATCTTCTCTCCCTTTATTCTTAGACTGGACAAATCCAAAGACCACATAACCTCCATCTTCCGTCTGGAGGATAGAATTTGTTTCATCCCATCCAATTCCACCAAATATCTTATCCCATACTATGTTTACGTTTTCATCAAGTTTTATCACCCAGCTATCCACTTCACCCCAGTCTTTTGCCCCGGTATATCCGCAAACCGCATAACCTCCATCTTCTGTCTGGATAATAGAAAATATTTCGTCATCTGTTCTTTTGGCAAAGGTGTTATCCCATACCTTGTTTCCTCTTTTATTCATTTTTATCACCCAGGCTTTTTCTCCGGAAGCGATTGATTTGGTCTTCCCGGCAACAGCATAGCCTCTATCTTTGGTTTGAATTATAGAGTATATTACATCAGCTTCACTTCCACCAAAGGTCCTATCCCATTCTATACTTCCATCTTCATAAAGTTTTATTACCCAAAAGTCCTGTCGTCCTGCACCTTTTGACCAGGTAAATCCAGCAACAGCATATCCACCATCTTCAGTTTGGATAATAGAATTAGCCATATCTGCTTCGATTCCGCCAAAAGTCTTATCCCAGGTGAGGATCTCCTCTGCTGCATAACCTATACAGCAAAAAGAAATTAATATCAAAACCACAAAGATAATTATTAATTGAAAATTTATAACTTTTCTCATAATATATACCTCCTTTTTAAAATAATATTATTTCTCTCTTTATAAATTAAATCTTTTAAAATCTTTAAATTTTTAATAGTATTCCTTCCCTTTAAATCTTCACCTCCTTTATAAAATGGTAGCTATACTTTTACCCTATATAATACTATTCGCTATCGCGGAGAATAAATCCTACTCTATTAGTGAAAAAATAACTAAACTATTATCTTAAAGTTTGCCACCAAGCACATCATCTTACAGCCCTTAAGTGGAGACACTACTTCTACGGTACTTTTTTAATTTAGAGGAATTGCAGAGATGTATACTTATGAGTAGCAAATAATAAGTGGTTTTTTTGTAAATTTATCTTAAGTGGAGTTTTTTCTAAAGATTTTTTTTAATTTCCTCAAGGGCAGCCTTTGCTGCAGATGCCATTTTAAAAAAATCATTTAACTTATCACAGGCAAAATCATCACAATAAGCACAATTTTCAACAGCCTTTTCCTTACCGCATTCCCTTATTTTGCAGACTTTACAATAATTAAAAACTCGACTCTCCTCTTCTGCCAAACAGCCATCACAATTAATGTCCTCTGGTTTTATTTCAGACTTGTATTCTTTAGACCAAATTTTTGCCACTTTTTTCCTTTCCTCATCATCATCTTTCCGGGTAGCTATAAAAGCCAAGCATTCGGTGCAGGTTAATCCGCAAAAAGCAATCATCTTATCCATAATTTTCACCCCTTTTTATTTTATACTATCTTCGCAATTTATTCAAAAAGAGTTAATTTTATTTAAATTTCTCCAAAACGATTTCTTATTTTCTTCATTCAACCTTATCAAAGGACTGCTCCCTAATAAATCATCCCCCAAATCGCATGCCATATTATATCAGCCCAAAAGTGAATTCCCACTGCCGCCAAAAAGCCATATTTTCTAAGATAATACGCAGTAAAAATTGAAATCACCCCATTAAGAAGAATTATCTCACTGATAAGAGCAAATGGAATCTCTTGAATAGTATTGAGATCAAAAAGAATCATAATTGAAGGAAAATGTCCTAAAGCAAAGGCAAGTGCTGAAAAGAAAGTAACTACCCAAAAAACTTTATTTTGCCATCTGTTCTTGAGGATTATAAAAGAAATAAGCCATACCCAAAAAGAAATAAAAAAGAGTCGAAATATTACCTCTTCGCCGATACCGGCAGTAACTGAAGCAACCAGGGAGGTAGGAAATGGAGGATGTGGAATCGAACCCAAGGTATGAAATTTACTAAAAATTACATCTGCCCAAATAAAAAATATTCCTATACCCCCTCCCACAAAGGCAGGAATTAAAAATCTTTGTTTATTGGAAACTTTTAAATCCCAAATATCAGCAAAGCCGAGTTTTGAGGAAAGTTTTAATCCTAAAAAACCCAAACCACCATAGAGAATTAGCATAATTGCTGCATTCACCAGGGCAAGCACTGGCCTTGAAGCTGGAAGTGTTTGAGTTGGTAAGAAAGCACCTTGTGGCAAAAAAACATTTATCGCTGCCAGAATAGCCAGGATTATAATAAGACCAATATATATTTTTAGGGACAGTGGAACTTTTTTCATATTTAATTACCTCGAACTTTGTCAGGGGATGGTACTTTGTGACAAACTTCGAAATAAAAATATATTAAGAGAGATATTCACGGTCAATAAAATAGGTAAATTTACTTTTGTGCTGACTTAATTTTCTTTGCTACGTCTTCAGCACATTTAATAATGGGGTAAGCAGTCGGTGGAGCAGTAAGCAACGGATGAGTACCTATTTGTGCAGTCAAAATGGAGCTTACAGTCATTTTATTTTGGATTGCTAGTCCAATTATATTAATTAGCTCTCCTGTACTTTTACTACCAATAACTTCACCACCGAGAATTATGCCCGAATCTCGGGCAACAATTAATTTTACCATTTGTTTATGAGTATGTGCAAGAGTTCCTGGATGCTTATCGATTCCATCAAAAGTCCCGGTAACCACATCACACCCTTCTTTTTTAGCCATTGATTCAGTTAATCCTGCTGCACCAAAGGCTGTTTCCCCTATTGCTGTGGAGAAAATAGCAATGGTTCCCTCAAAAATTTTTACCGAACGAAGCTTATATAAATTCATACCTGCTATTCTTGCTTCTGCACAGGCAGTAGATGCCAACATAACTGCACTTGGTTTTCTTGTAATGAAATCCTTTTTTTCTGCACAATCTCCTACTACAAATATATCCGAATTTTCCGTTCTCATATACCCATCTACTTTAATATATTTTCCTTCACTTACCTTAAACCCTGACTTCTGAGCTAATCCTGTATTAGGGCGATAACCCATTGCTAAAATAACTGCTTCTGTTTCAATTTTTTCTCCATTTTCTAATAATACTTCTGTAACTTTTTTATTGCCTATTATCTCCTTGACGCCTTTGCCACTTTTTATTTTTACCCCTCTTGTTTTAAGAGCCTCTTCGGCCTGAACAGCTATTTCTTCATCGAAAATTAAACCTAATATATGAGGTAATATTTCTACAAGTGTTACTTCTTTCCCTAATTTATTAAGTTCATCTGACATCTCAACTCCGATGAATCCTGCACCGATAACCACTATTTTTTTGCAATCTCTAATTTTTTGGAAAACCTTATCAAGGTGTATTTTATCTTTACTTATAGTAAAAACATTTTCCAAATTTGTTCCTTTAAGCCAATTAGGTATGATAGGAATTGAACCTGTTGCAAGTATAAGTTTTTCAAAATTAATCTCTGTCCCTTTGGCAGTGTTACAAACTTTTTTACTTTGGTCTATAGATACTATCTCATCAATTTCAATTTTTATGCCCTTGCTGGTTAAAACAGTATCTGGTATGACATTTTTATCTGAGCTTCCTAATGAACCAAAAATATAAGGAATCCCACAAGGAACCATAACTTTTTCTTCTTTTCTTATAAGTAAAAACTCTTTTTCTGGATAATTAAATTTTCCAGTTAATGCTGTAACAATGCCTGCTGCGCTTCCTCCGATTATCAATACATCTGTTCTTTTCATATTATAAATTTCTCCTTTAGTTATATTTATAGATTGATACATTATAAAATTTCTATACAGTACAGTCAAATAATTTAATCGTTGCGGCTATTTTTCAATCGATAAAGATTTGAACTTTGTCAGGGGACACGGTCCTTTGACAAACTTTTTAATTCTCTGATAACTATCTTATCTAAAATTTTTGCTTCTTTCAAAATAACATCTTGTATTACACATGCCCCCGCCAAAGGCAGCTACCAGTTTTAGAGAATCCGGATTTAAGACAAGATGATAAACTTGATTTGCACCATACAAAATGGCTTCTGTACAATTTAAATCTTCTTTAATTCCATACCCATCCTGGATTAATTCTTTCAACATTTATTTCTTCTTCCTAAAGTAAGAAACACTCAAATTTTATCGTGCCATTAATACTCCATACACTTCTGTAATTGTGGGAATTGAGGTATTATATTCTTTTGCCAAACAGATTAAAGTTCCTCCGAATATATCTCCTTCATTTCTGGTGTTTCCCTTTTCATAATCTCTTTGGAATGAAGTCTTAGTTTCGTAGGGAAAGTTCTGGGCTTTTTGTAGAGTTTTTTCTACTACATCTTGCTTAAAATCTATATTCTTTGTTTTCCCCACTAAAACAACTTCTTCCATGATATTTTCCGTCATATGCTTTAACTTATCATCAGCGAGTACTGCTCCTATTGTTTTTTCTGAATAGGCTGTCATTAAACTAAACGCTGTAATAAATATATACTTTTCCCATATTGCAGGATAAGGATTATCGTGCCAGGTGTTGCTAATTCCCATTTCATTAAAGAACTCAACAAGATACTCATAATTATAGTTTAAGTATCTCGGGTCTTTACCAAATACGATATGTCCCTCAGCTCCTCCTTGTCCGATGGTACCGGGCTTTTCAATACTGGAGGAAACATAGACACAGGCAGGTGAGACTATCGCTTTTTGTAAACTGGTCCTTATACGCTCATAGATATCTACTCCGTTAAGCAAGGGGAGAATTATAGTATCAGCGGATATATTTTTTGAAATTGATATAACAGCATTATGAAAGTCATACACTTTTACACATAGTAAATATAAATCCGGGGTAGGAATATGTCTTATATTATCTGTCGCAATATTCGGAAAGCAAAGAAATTCCTCTTTATCGGTGATTAGATTCAGCCCGTGTTGCTGAATGGCTTTTAAATGTTCCCCTCGGCCTATAAAATAGACCTGTATAGCACGGTTACCCTTGCTAATTTCATGAACTATTCTGCCGCCAAAATACCCGCCTACACCTCCGATACCATATATACATACACTTTTAATCGTTTTACTCATACATTACCCTTTCTGCCCATTTTTAGATCAACTTTTAGCTCACCCATTATTCGGTTAAATTATGTTAAATTTAAACTATCCTTAAAACATTTTTTTAATTTTATCAGTTTTTGTAACTTATGTAAATTTATGTAAATTAGTTTACTTGACAATAAAACTTTTTTACTGTAAATTGATAAACACTTTTACTTGGTGTATTAATCCAAAAATTATAATTTAAAATAAATAATTGAGGAGGGAATAGAAATGAACTTAATTGACTTTGGTGTTTTGATTCCCTTCGTCTTGATTACCACCTTCACCCCGGGACCCAATAACCTGAGCTGTGCCTCTATGAGTATTAATTTTGGAATTAAAAA
>JAUVOA010000089.1 GCA_030599445.1 Atribacterota bacterium
ACTTTCTCGTCCTGGGGAAAGAAAGAATTGGTCACTCTTAGTGGGTTCTTTTCCAGAATATCTTTACAAAGAGCAATCTTTTGCAGATATTCCGAATCCTTAGCTACCTCCTGTGCTATGCTTACTCCAGAGAAAATCACTAAAAATATCAATACAGACAACCACAACTCCATCCTAAAAATATTTCTTTTCTTTCTAATCGACATTTACTTTACCTCCTTTTTTTATTAGTCGTTAGTGAATAGTGAATAGTCGTTAGTTTTAAATACAAGATGCAAAATTGGTTTTTAGTTATTAGTTTTAGATTTTAGATAAAAAAATTAGTTTTAAGTTTATTGTGTTTTATGTTACGCCACGAATCTGGTATAGGGGGGCGGATTCATCTGCCCCGGTTTATTTGGTGTTTTTTCAGCGGGTTCGATGAATCGAACCCTTACCTTAGTTTAGAGACAGGCCTTTTTCGTTTTCACTAGGACAGGCCCGCTGTCCTGCTAATAACTAACCGACTAGAATAAACCAACTAACTAAATACTTATTCTCCACTCCAACCCCAAATTCCTGCATACTTTCAAAAAAATATTATTTATTTTTAAAAATAAAAAAAGTAACGGCTTATCTTTACTAAAACCATTACCTTTTAAAATTTTTTATTTGTATAAAATTTTTATTTTTATCCACAGGTAGAACAAGAACCCGATGAGCAAGAGCTGCAAGAGCTTGAACTCATCGAAGATGAAGTTTTTCCGGTGCAGAACCCGCAGCCATTAAAAATCCTCTTGATATCCCTGCTATTACATTTGGTACAGGATATCTTGCCTTCTTCCATCTCTTTGATAGTTGCTCTAACCTCAAAGGTCTGATGGCAGTCCTGACATTCAAAATCATAGTTTGGCATTTCAATTTTTCCTTCCTTTTCATACTATTTTTGTCAAGTTTATTTTCTATATCTATTTATACTCCTTATACTCCAAACTATCCTTTCTGTCAAGAAAAAATCTATAAAATTTGTTTCCCTATCCGCTATATTTTCTTCTATTTCTTTTCTTTTCTCTTTTTCTTTTTTTTCTTTACTCGATACTCAATACTATATACTATATACTGTCTTAAAGTTTGACAAATACTTAAAAAGGGTATAAAATTCGAAAGTAAAAAAGGACTATTATATTTTAATCGTTAAATCCCTCAAAAGGAGGGAACGGGGGAACCAAGATTTTGGGGTGAATCTCATTGCCTCTAATTTTAGTAATGAGTAGAGCAATCCTTTCAGCTCGAACCCGTCAGCTAACCTCGTCAGCGCGGAAGGAGATATGATAATCAGGATATATTTTTTAAATATTTCAGAGAAACTAAAATCGAATAGTTTCTCTTTTTTAGTTAAAAGGATACAATAAATAACTGATTTACTTTGAAGTTTAAAGAAAAATAAAATGAGGTGATGAATCTCTTGAAAATAATTATCATAGGAGCAGGAAAAGTCGGTTGTCAAATAGCTAAAACTCTTTCTTTAGAAAATCACGATGTAACATTAATCGAAAAAAATGATATAATCCGACAGTCTGCTCAAAATAATTTAGATGTACTCACTATTTTAGGCAATGGAGCTAATGTTCGTACTTTAGAAGAAGCAGGAATTAAACAAGCAGATATGGTAATCGCTGTAACCAGCAGTGATGAAGTAAACATGGTAGCCTGCATGACTGCAAAACAATTTGGTGTACCTCAAAAAATTGCCCGTATTAGAAATCCTGAATATCTGTATGCCAATGCCTTATCACGAGAAAAATTAGGAATAGATCTTACTATCAATCCGGAAAGAGCTACCGCCAAAGAAATAGTTAAATTACTTAAATCTCCAATAAATGTTGCTCAAGTACAGAGCTTCGCCGGAGGGAAGGTTCAGCTTTTTGAACTTAAAGTTGAAGACAGTTTCCCTTTTATTAACCAACAATTAAAATCTATTATCTTTAAATATCCTGTATTAGTTGCCGCTATCTTCCGAAATGACAAAATAATTATTCCTGGCGGAGAAGAAAAAATTACTGCAGGCGATAACTTATATGTTTTAATTAAAAAAGATTATTTTTCAGGGCTAAGTGAAATTTTCAACGAAAAAACTCTGAATATGCAAAATGTTATGATTTTGGGAGGAAGCAGAATTGCTATTCAAACTGCCGCAATATTAGCAAAACTCGGTATTGATACTAAGTTGATTGAAAGAGATAAAGAAAAATGTGAAAAAATTGCCGAAAGTCTTCCTCGCACCCTGGTAATAAATGGTGATGGTACCAATATTGATCTATTAAAATCTGAAGGCATAGAAACCACCGATGGTTTCGTTGCAGTCACTGGATTTGATGAAGATAATCTTTTAGTAGCCTTATTAGCCAAACACCTGGGCACAAAAAAGGTAATTGCCAAAGTAGATAGAGTGAATTATATTCCTATACTGAAAAAAATTGGAGTAGATGCTGTGGTAAATCCCAGGATGACTACTGCTTCTGCCATCTTACGATTTATTCGAAGAGGGAAAATTATCTCTTTAACTTTGCTAAAAGAAGGAGAAGCAGAAGTTATTGAATTGATAGTTAGTCCCCACTCAAAAATTATCAATACACCATTAAAAAAAGCTAATTTGCCTCAAGATACCATTATCGGCGCAATTGTTCGTAAAGATGAAGTTATTATCCCTCACGGTAATGATGTCATTCAGCCTAAAGATAGAATAATCATCTTTGCCTTGTCATCTGATATAAAGAAAATTGAAAAAATATTCGATGGTGGGGAGAAATAAAATTGAAATACAAGATTGTCCTAAATACCTTGGGAAGCCTTTTATTTTTTTTAGGATTAAGCATGCTGTTTCCTCTTTTGTATGCTATTTACTATCAGGAACCAGCAATTAATGCTTTCATACTTTCTATGGCAATTACTTCTTTAAGTGGTTTTTTACTATGGAAATACTTTTCTTCAGAAGAACCTATCGGTCATAAAGAAGGATTTGCTATTGCTGTCCTGGGGTGGATATTTGCTGCCGGCTTTGGAGCACTCCCCTTTTTATTTGCCGGTACTTTCCCCAGTTTTATTGATGCTTATTTTGAATCAATGTCCGGATTTACCACTACCGGGGCTACAGTACTTGTCCCTATTGAAGGAAACCCTTATTCAATTCTTTTCTGGCGGAACTTTATCCAGTGGTTGGGCGGCATGGGGATTATAGTTTTGGTAGTAGCTATCCTTCCGGCTTTGGGGGCAGGAGGAATGCAATTATTTAAATCAGAGGTCCCCGGACCGGAACCGGATAGGTTGAAGCCCAGAATTAAAGAGACCGCTAAACTTCTCTGGGCAGTATATATATTATTTTCTGTTTTACAGGTAGCTTGTTTATATTTTACCGGAATGTCCTTATTTGATGCCCTTACCCATATGTTCGGCACCATGCCTACAGGAGGATTCACTCCCAGAAACCTAAGTGTAGGAGCATATGATAATCCTGTTTTTGAAAATATAATAATTCTCTTTATGTTTATCGCCGGTGCAAACTTTACTCTTCATTATAAGGCTCTTCATGGAAACCTAAAAAGTTTGTTTAAAGATAAAGAATTTCTTTTTTACAGTGGAGTGATATTATTCTCAATCTTGGCTATTGCTACAGAACTTAGATTTTATATTTATAATTCAATCTTTACCGCTCTAAGATATGCTTCTTTTCAGGTTGTATCTATAGCCACTACTACCGGCTTTGTAACTGCTGATTATGATGTCTGGCCGGCATTTTCTAAAAGCGTATTACTAATCTTAATGTTTATAGGCGGTTGCGCCGGTTCAACTGGAGGGGCCATTAAAAATATTCGAGTTCTCCTCCTCTTAAAACAGGCCTATAGAGAATTTCGTAAGTTGATTCATCCTCAAGCGGTAACTCCGATTAGATTGGGGGACAAAGTAGTTTCTGAAAATGTGATGCGGAATATTACCGGATTTTTCTTTCTTTATATCTTTATCTTTGTTATCTCTTCTTTTATAATGACTATATTGGGGCTGGATATAGTAAGTGCAATGGCATCAGTTGCCGCCACTTTAGGGAATGTAGGACCTGGTCTTGGGCTTGTTGGCCCGGTTCAGACCTATGCCGTTATACCACCTTTGGGGAAAATTGTTTTAACTCTTTGTATGTTGTTGGGTCGATTGGAAATATATACTGTCCTGATTCTGGTAGTCCCGGAATTCTGGAGAAAATAATTAAGCTAGTCGTTAGTGAATAGTCGTTAGTTTTAAATACAAAATGCAAGATAAATTAGTTAACTGGTTTTCTGGTTAGTTTGTTAGTTTGTTTAATACTAATAATTTATCAACCAACTAACCAGCTAACCAAGTAACTAATTAACGAATCAAGAGGTACAATTAAATTAAAAGCTAAATTTAAAAAAACGGGGGGAAGAGCCATAATACTTAATAAGGCCTTTCAAGAAAAAAAACTATCGCCACCTCAGGTATTAGTATTAGGATTTTTAGTGGTAATTACCATAGGGACTATTCTTCTTAACCTTCCCTCAGCTTCCAGCACTGCAAAGAGTATCGGTTTTATCAATGCCCTTTTTACTGCTACTTCCGCCACCTGTGTCACCGGATTGATTGTGCTGGATACCGGTAAGGATTTTTCTGCTTTTGGGCAATTAGTTATCCTTATTCTCTTACAATGCGGTGGATTAGGGATAATGACTATGTCTACAATGTTTGCCTTTTTAGCAGGGAAAAGAATCTCTTTAAGACAAAGATTAATAATGCAGGAATCTCTAAACCAATTTTCTATCGGAGGATTAGTCCGTTTAGCCAAATACATCTTAATATTTACCGCAGTCATTGAAGTTTTAGGAGCAGTTATTTTGTTCCTTTGCTGGCAGAGAATCTATTCCCCATTACAAGCTTTGTACCTGGCAGTCTTTCATTCTATCTCCGCCTTTTGCAATGCCGGATTCTCTCTCTTTTCAGATAGCATAATGCACTATAAAGGAGATTTGATTATTAATCTTATTTTTATGATTTTAATTATATTGGGAGGGATCGGATTCTTGGTTTTATTAGAACTTTTTCAATACGGAAAAAACGGGACCCTCTCCTTGCACGCTAAATTAGCTTTAAAGATTAGTCTTATCCTTATTCTAATCGGATTTACAATTATATTCTTTATAGAATCCAATAACCCTTCTACCCTAAGAGATTTAAATTTCTCCGAAAAAATATATGGTTCAATTTTCCAATCAGTTACCGCCCGTACCGCAGGTTTTAATACCATCCATATCGGAAATATGCAAAATGCTACTCTTTTCTTAATTATTATCTTGATGTTTATTGGCGCCTCCCCCAGTTCTACCGGGGGAGGAGTTAAGACTACTACTTTTGGCTTACTTATATTATATGTCTTTTCCTCGCTAAAAGGGAAAGAAGAAATCCAAATCTTTAAAAGAAGAATATCACAGGATATCATTCCTAAAGTTTTAACCGTTATCACCCTCTCCTTGGGTCTGGTTATTATCATGACCATTCTATTATCCCATGTAGAAGGTGAAGATTTTATAAAAGTATTATTCGAGGTTGTTTCTGCTTTTGGTACAGTAGGATTATCAACAGGTATTACTTCATCTTTGAGTATAGCTGGTAAGATTATAATTATTATCACTATGTTTACCGGTAGAATTGGTCCTTTAGGTCTTGCCTTATCATTAATTCAAAAGCGAGAACCAGAAATGATTAAATATCCTGAAGAGAAAATTATGGTAGGATGATCAGTATATAGTATGTAGTATATAGTATATAGTAAAGAAAAGGTAGAAAAGTATAATTCAGGAGTCAGAAGACAAAATAAATTCGTATTGGGTATCGTGTAAAGAAATAAGTATCGAGTATATAGTATATAATAAAGAAAGAGATAGAATTTGGAGAAGATTTCATCTCAAAGCAACTGGTAAACCGGTGAACAGGGTAACTGGGTAACTAATACACAATATACGATTTTAAATTACTATACGCTAGAAAAGTATTGAATTTTGAATTATGGTTTTTCGCTTTTAGTTCTAAGTTTTTAATTTTAACGTTGTCTTGTAACCTGTAATTTTAATTGGTAAATTGGTCAATTTCAAAAGGAGGGATTTTTTATGAAACAATTTATAGTTCTTGGTTTAGGAAGATTCGGTTCTGCAGTAGCCACAACCCTGGTTGAATTAGGGCATGAAGTCCTGGGAGTAGATAATGATGAAGAAATAGTAAATGCCTTAAAAGATAAAATAACTCAAGCAGTGCAGGCTGATATTACCGAGGAAAGAGTTTTAAAAGAATTGGGAGTAAAAAATTTTGATGCAGCCATTGTGAGTATCGCCACCAATTTAGAGACAAGTATCTTAGTTACTATGATGTTAAAAGAAATGGGATTAAAATATATTATCGCTAAAGCCCAAAATAATCTTCATGCAAAGGTCTTAGAAAAAATTGGCGTAGATAAAGTTGTGTTTCCCGAAAGAGATATGGGTGCAAGAATCGCTCGAAGATTAATCACTCCAAACATTAAAGACTATGTCGAACTGGAACCTGATTATAATATTATTGAGATTGAAGCCTTGCCTGAATTTGTAGATAAAACTTTGAGTGAACTTGAC
>JAUVOA010000063.1 GCA_030599445.1 Atribacterota bacterium
AAATCTTCACGATGTTCTTTGGTAAGTGAGGTAACTCCAACTACTTTTACATCTATACCAGTTACCCGCTGATAGGCGGTGTAATGAAATTCGGCAGCAAATCGACTACCAACAATTCCCACACGAATAAGTTTTTCCATAATTATACCCCTCCTAAGTATAAACAAATGATGAGAAAAATAAAATAAATCTATATTATTAAACTTAGATTCTCTTCAATAAAATGATCACCTAATCTTATCTAAATATTTTAATTAAGCTTTATTCTACTTTTTAATATAGACCAGTAAAATATTTCAAGCAACCAATAGTCCAATCTTCGGCCTTTTCTCGACCAATGTTTTTATTTATTTTTTCCTTTTTAGTTATCAGTAAAAATGCCAGAGCATTCTCCTCTTCGAAGTATTAAATAAAAAATCCTTCATTATTTAGCACGACTCGTACATTAAAAATAGATAAATATCTAATTAATTTTTATCTTAAAAAATATAATCGCTTTAATAAGATCAAATTTTCTCTAAAGGTATTTTAGATAAATACTTGGCTGAATCAAAATCAAGGAAGACAAAACAATTTTTATGTTTTTTTAATATCGAAGAAGGATATATAGGTGAAATCTTATCTGTTACGAAGCAGTCCTTTACTGCTTGGGCTTTTCTTTCGCCAGGTATTGTACAGATAATATTTTTCGATTTCATAATTTGTTTAATAGACATAGAAATAGCTTGTTGGGGAACATCTTCGAGAGAATCAAACCATCCCTCTCCTACCTGTTGTTTTCGACAATGCTCATCAAGATTTACAATAATGTAAGGATCTTCGATTTTAAAATTTGCTGGAGGATCATTAAAAGCCAGATGACCATTCTCCCCTACCCCCACAAATGCTATGTCCACAATTTCATTTTGTAAAATTTTATTGAGACGATTACACTCTTTTTGGGGATCAGTGACATCTCCATTAATAAGGTTAATTTTTTTAATTCTATCTACTTTAGAAATAAATTTTTCCTGTAAATATTTTCTAAAACTCGCCGGATGGGTTTCCGGAAGGCCAATATATTCATCAAGGTGAAACATCTTGGTTTTACTCCAATCAACATTGCCTTCAGTGACTAAATGTTCGATAAAGTCCAACTGGGAAACACCGGTAGCTATTACGAAAGTAGCAGTACCTTTTTTGTAAATAATTTCATTTAATAGTAACGCGGCTTTTAAGGCTGCTTTTTTGCTGGTTTCTTTTTTATTGGAATAAATATTAATTTTCATGTGTTTTGGTAAGACCTCCTTTTGTTGTGGGTTCGATTCACCAAACCCCTTCGCCTATCTAATAATGACAGATGAGACGCCTGTCCTACGCTTGAAGAAGAGATTGTTTCGGTCACCTCGCTCTAATTACAAAGATGGATTCCCATTTTCATGGGAATGACAGAAAGATAAGACGGGCTTGATGAATCAAGCCTCTACATTTTTTATAAAGGAGAAAATTGTTATCCGAGTTTAAAACCAGAAGAGGCAGATTCTCCCACAAACAAATTCATTAGGTATACTGCTATAAAAACAGTCACTAATAACAAAACAGAAAGAGAACTAGCTACTCCAAAATTACCATCAGCTACTGCATTATAAATCTGTATAGGTAAAGTTTGGGTCTTTGCAGAATACAATAATATACTAGTGCTTAATTCCTGTAATAAAGTAGCAAATGTTAAGATTGATCCGGCAATAATCCCCGGTAATATTAAAGGAAAAGTAACCTTGCGAAAAGTGTAATACCAACTGGCGCCGCTTATGGTTGAAGATTCCTCTAAAGCCTCATCGAGCTGAGTTAAACTTGCAGCAACCGAACGAAAGACATAAGGAGTCCTCCTAACTACAAAGGAAATCATTAGAATCAAGAAAGTCCCGGATATATTAATAGGCCCGGAAGAAAAGGCAGATAATAAGGCAACAGAAACAACAATACCTGGTAAAACAAACGGAGTCATCACTGTAAAATCTATCAATATTGCTCCTTTAGGACGGCGTCGTTCAGTAATATAAGCAACTAAAGTTCCTATTAGAGCGGTTAACAAGGATGCAGAGGTGGCTAAAAACAGAGAGTTTTTAATGGCCTTGGAAGCAATCTGGGGGATAATTTTATAATTTTCCAAAGTGAATCCTGCTGGTAAAAAACCTATCCATTGCCTGAAAAAAGACATAGTAATAATAGTTATTTGAGGAGCCAAGGAGATAAGTAAAACCAAACTACAATATATTATAGCAATAGCTTTTATAAAAGGATGTCTATGTAATTTATGTTCTGAACTGGCAGTACTAATGGTCTCATATTCCCTGGCACTAACTACCTTTTTTTGAATAGTCAAGGCTATAACCACAATGATAACACTAAGGATAGCAATTGCTGATGCCCCATTTAAGTCCCAAAACCCATTTACTCTAAAATAAATTAAAGTCGGTAAAACATATTGCTGCCCACCAAGTACCGCCGGTATACCAAAATTTCCTATGGCCCGAATAAATACCAATATAGATGCTGCTCCCAAACTAGGGAGAATCAGCGGCATAGTTATAGTTCGAAGTATTCTACTCTGGCTTGCTCCCATTATCATCGCACTTTCTTCCAATAAAGGATTAGCTGATTTAAATGCACCATGACTTAACAAAAAAACAAATGGTAAATAGGTAAGGGTCATAGTAAAGATTATCCCAAAAAGACCATATATAGGTGGCAATGATAGTCCCACTAATTCTAAAACCTTATTCACCATATAGCGAACTACTCCTTGTTTCCCTAATAATATGATCCAAGAAAAAGCACCTACAAAAGCCGGGGTGATAATGGGTAAAATTCCTAATGATAAAATCAATTTTTTAAAGGGCATCTCTACTCTGGCTACAAAATATCCCATAGGAACCCCTATAAGTAAAGTAAAGAAAACTACAGAAAAACTAATTACAAAAGAATTACGCAAGCTTCTCTGATACATTGAGGAAGTAAAAAATCGTTGAAAATTAGCAAAGGTAAAATTATTTAAAATTAATTCATTACCCCTTAACACAAAAGCCTTTCCAATGCTCATCCCCAGAGGCCATACAAGAAATATAACTAAAAAAAGTAAGGGCACACTTAAAATTATATAGGGAGTATAATCTTTTTTAGATTGTTCTAATATAAATTCCTTAAGATTACTAGTAATGCCCATCTATATTGCCTTCTTTCCAGAAAACAAAAGTGTATTTTTTCTATCAAAATTAATATATACTGTGTCTCCTTCTTTTATTCCTGGTAATTTTTCCTCCATATCAACTTCTATTAACTTATTTTCAGAATCCCAGAGAGGAGCAATTTCGTAACGAGTCACTTTCCCTAAATTTTGTATTATCCGAATTCGTCCCGGAAGTAAATCGTCTTCCGGATCAGCGCTTATAGTTAATTTTTCCGGTCGAGAGCCTAAAATAATTTTCTTACCTTTACTAATCTCTTGTTCTCTTTTTGGATTCATTTCAAAAAATAAATCTAACCTCTTTTGATTATGTTCCAGTTGAATCTTGCAATTATTTCCTTGAACTTCCTGAATCGTTCCCGGGAAGAAGTTCATCTTACCTATAAAATTGGCTACAAACATATTATCAGGATGATGATATATTTGATCAGAAGTACCTATCTGGTCTATTAATCCATTATTCATTATTGCTAAACGGTCTCCAATGGACATAGCTTCTTCCTGGTCATGGGTAACATATATGGTAGTTATATTTGTAGTTTTCTGAATCCTACGAATTTCTGCCCGCATATATCGTCTTAATTTCGCATCCAGGCTGGCCAAAGGTTCATCTAATAATAAAATCTCCGGGTCATAAACTAATGCTCGAGCAATAGCAATTCTTTGCTGCTGTCCTCCGGATAAAGCTGTGGGGCTGGGATTTCTCCTTAAAACATCAGGTAGTCCTACCAATTTCATAATCTCTGTTACTTTCTTTCTTACAATATCTTTAGATTCTTTTCTTACTCGAAGGCCATAGGCAACATTTTCAAAAACATTCATATGGGGGTAAAGGGCAAAGCTTTGAAAGACCATGCCAATATTTCTTCGAAAAGGTGGTATAGTAGTTATATCCTTTTTTCCATAAAAAATCTGCCCAGTGGTTAAGCTTTCTAACCCTGCACTAATTCGAAGAAGAGTGGTTTTGCCACATCCACTCGGACCCAATAAACAGAACAATTCTCCTTTTTCTATTTCAAAAGATACTCCCTTTAAAGCATTTACTATCTCTTTTCCTTCAAATCTCTTTACTACATCTTTATATATTATATTAGAACACACTGTGATTTTTCCCCTTGTTATTAATAATTTTTTGATATTAAAATTCTTCGAATGATAAATTTATTGATTATTAATTATATTATATATTGTAATTTAGTACCAGTAATTATTCGTATTGCGTATCGCGTGAAGACAAAGAAAGGTACTAAAAGTTTGCACTAACTTCTTGTAATTAGTATCGTGCATTGTATAAGAAGAGAAAGAAAGGGACCAGGGAAATAGAAGCTCGGTCTTACAAGAGTGAATCTTGCAAAACCGAGCTAACTTCTTTATATTGTTTTTAATTGCTACCCTTTATTGGATTAAATCTGATACTTTAAGAGATAATTCTTCTCTCATTTCTGCGGCCTTTACTGCATCATATTTCATTAAAGGAATTTCATTTAAGGGCGGTAAAGCACCGGGAGCCGGAACTTCCGGATGTACAGTTCTACGAGATTTAGTATTTAATACTATCTCATAAGCTTCTTTAGTAGTTAAAAAATCCATAAACAGTTTAGCATTTTCTAAATTTGGTCCATTTTTAATAATTCCTGAAGCATCAAATCGCGCACCCGTTCCTTCCTCAGGATAAATAGCTATAACCGGGGTACCAGCATCGATATGTTTGGCAATATTATATTCACCAGTAATACCTATAGCATATTCCGCTCGAGCAACGGATTCAGGAACCATACTTGAAGAAGTAACAAATACCACATTAGGAACAACTTCTTTGATGAAATCAAATCCATACAGTTCATGCATCTGGAAAACTTGAGAATAAGCTGACCCAGATAGAGCAGGATTAGCCAATATAATTTTTCCTTTATATTTAGGAAGGGCTAAATCTTTCCAACTTTTAGGATAATCTTCGGGAGCAAGTACAGTAGTATTAATCATAAAAGCCTGCAAAGGCATGGAATAACCATAATATTTAGGAATTTCTGCAGTATCTTTTAAATCTTTAGGAATAGCACTATCATTCTTGCTCTTATATGGTACAAAATAATCGTAATTACCTTCAAAAGCTTCCTTGGCAATTCCTAAAATTATATCTCCTTTAGGATTTGGTTGTTCAGCCATTAATCGAGTTAGTAATTCTCCAGAACCTGCCCTAATCATATCAACCTTAATATTCGGATAGTGTTTACTAAATGCCTGAATTAAATTTTCCCCTTCTGCAGGAGAAGCAGCAACCCATACGGTTAAATTCCCTTCCTGGGCAATTACATTACCAGTAAACATTAAAACCAGACAAATAGTCATTAAAATTAAACTCATCTTTTTCATAATTTTTTCTCCTTTAATTAATAAATAGTACAGATTTTTTTATTCGGGCCTGAACTTCGCTTCTCTGAAAATTTTTTAGTTTTATTTTTTATGATATCACCTCCTAGAATTTATTCGGATTCGGATGCAAATACAAATTGCCTATTGCTAAATTCACAAATCCTGAATAAGAGCAAAATTTTCGTTGGGGTCGGATTCGTCCGACCCGCCATCATTCGGGCTCGATGAATCGAGCCTCAACAAACATATTTTTTAATTTTCGTAAACGGTTTATCATTATTTACTAAATATTACTATTTTCTTTTAACAAATCATATGTATTTTCCAGTTCTGGTAATGTAGTTAGTTCAATGGTAATTCCTCTAATTTCTTTTATGGATTTTATACTTCTCCAGATATCTTCAATCTCGCCCCAAGTTTTAGGAGGCATATGTCTGCCTTCATCCAAAGTTTCATAGGCATATAAATGGACATAGCGGATAAAGGGTTTCAATTGATTTATATATTCTACAATGGAAAATTTTCCTTCCAGAACCAAAGAGCTCGACGTAGCATGACCAGAATCAAAGGTTATACTAACTCCTGCATATTTTACTAAATCTATTAACTTTTTCGGTTCAGCTGACCAGCCCATTTTCAGATTTTCTAAATGTAAACAACCATTTGCTTTGGAAACGTATTGGCCCAATTTTTTTAAATTACCTTTACTTGTTTCCCAATTTAATAGCTCCATGGGTATGGAATTTGCCCCAATATGCAGAGTAAAAATTGGCCTATATTTCTGCTTCGTTAACCAAGGCCTTAGAAAATCAATATACATCATTAAATATTTTAGAGATGTTTCAGCATAAAATTTATTTTTATGCCCAATTTCTACATCACTCGTGGGGAGATGAAAAGAAAAATATAATTCCGGATATTGATTTAATTCATTAAAAAATTCTTCTGCTTTTTGAGGATTTAGCATTAACCTCATTTTATTTAAATACAATTCAACACCATAATAGTTATTCTTCTTTGCATAATCTAATGCTTCTTTAATGTTAGTAAATATTTGAGAAGTAAGTAAAATTTTCTCCAAACATGCCACTTCCATTTCATTAACCATTTATTATTAATAATACTATTCTAATACAATTAAAACAAGATAAATACTTAATCTTTCTACATTTTTGCTACCATTACGGCAATACAACAAAACATACTTATGTTTCTACAAAAACTATTGTATCTATATCTTCATCTTGGAATAAATTTCCCACTTATTAAAAGAGCTGATCTAATCAAAAAGCTTAGCGCATTAAAACTAGGCCAGGCACAAATTTCTATGAGACCCTGGGAAAGAACAATTTTAATGACTTTATATAATATTAAAAATATGTTATTAAATTATAGTATGATGAGCTAATACCCAATCTTATTTAATGTCTCAGCGGTATTTAGAGCGGCGCTATCCGGTCAGGTAGGGGGAGAATCTCAGTAGAGACATAACCCTGGTAATTTATTTTCTTTAAAGTTTTTATTACTTTTTTAAAATCGATATGGCCACATCCTGGCGCCCAAAGGTAGGGGTTCGATTCATCGAACCCGCTAAAAGAAATTGCCAAATAACCCGGGGCGGATGAATCCGCCCCCTACAAAACAAAATCGTAAATTCTTGAGAACAATCATCCCACCTATCATACTATACGCTCTACGCTATCCGCTACTTCTGTATCTGCCCGATATATGGCAACTCAAATACAGATTTCCAGCCTTTACTCATTGGTTCCTTTAAGAAAGGTTCCATCTCTTTGGGGTCACGCAGACTGATTTTTTCAACCGGAGGTATTTTCCCGGCCGGATAAGTTTCCATGATCTCATCATGTACCAAAGTCAAATAGCTTAGAATTGCAGCAATAGGACGTTTTGCTTTTTCAGCACTCGCCCGAGTCGGACAGCCCACTACTCCCTCCGGAACAGCTGATCTTTCAATGGCAGATTGACCTTCCCCTTGCTGCCACCCTTGAGGTCGATGATAAGGGTCAACAGAGGTATCAAAATGACCTCCCGGCAACAATGAATCACCCTCTGTGTCTACAGCATACTTCATATCTATCATATCAGGGAAGAGTAATTTGGCAACAGATGCCTCTGCCTCATCA
>JAUVOA010000149.1 GCA_030599445.1 Atribacterota bacterium
ATCCTGGTTAGAAATGAAGGGCGGGCTCAGCGGTTAGGGGAGATATTAGAAGAAAGAGGAGTAAAAAGATTTACTACCGGAAGAATAGAAGAATATGCTCACTTAAAATCAACTATCTTCATTTATTATGTTTACTTAAATTATGGATTCATATTTCCCAATCTCAAAACAGTTTTTATAACCGACCAGGAAATATTTGGCAAGGAAAGGAATAAAAGATATAAATTAACCAGGCGTAAGAGCGAATCCTTTTTCACTGTAATGGATATCTCTTCGGGAGATTATGTAGTACACATTGAACATGGCATAGGCATATACAGAGGGATTGTAAATTTAACCGTTAAGGGAGTAAAACAGGATTATCTTTTAATCGAATATGCGCAAGGAGATAAACTGTATGTCCCGGTAGACCAGTTTGATTTAGTTCATAAATATATAGGCATCAAAGATAAAACTCCCAAGATTTACCGTTTAGGAGGAATCTCCTGGGGAAAGGCTAAAGGAAAAGCAAAAAGGTCAATTCAAAAATTAGCCCAGGAGCTTTATAATTTATATGTTGCCCGCAAAGAAATCAGGGGTTTTGCCTTTTCTAAAGATAATAACTGGCAGCAAGAGCTGGAGATGTCTTTTCCCTATGAAGAGACTTATGACCAATTACAGGCTTTGTCTGAGGTCAAAACTGATATGGAAGTCGTCAAACCTATGGAGAGATTAGTTTGCGGAGATGTAGGTTATGGCAAAACAGAGATAGCTATAAGGGCTGCCTTTAAGGCGGTATTAGACGGAAAGCAGGTGGCAATTTTAGCACCTACTACTATCCTGGTTCAACAACATTATGATAATTTTCGGGAAAGGATGAGTTCCTTTCCTATAAATATAGATATGCTCTCCCGTTTTAGAACCAAACAGGAACAGAAAAAAGTAATCGAAGTACTGAAAGAAGGAAAGGTAGATATTATTATAGGAACCCACCGGTTAATTCAAAATGATATCCGATTTAAGGATTTAGGCTTGCTAATCGTTGATGAAGAGCAGCGTTTCGGAGTTCTTCATAAAGAAAGAATAAAAAAATTAAAAGAAAGCATTGATTCTCTTACTCTGACTGCCACTCCTATCCCCCGTACCCTGCATATGTCACTTATCGGGGTTAGAGACTTAAGCGTAATAAACACTCCTCCCGAAGACAGATTTCCTATCGCTACTTGTATCTGTCGGAGAGATGATAAAGTGATATTAGAGTCTATAAAAAGAGAATTAGACAGAGAGGGGCAGGTATTCTTTGTCCACAATCGGGTAAGGAGTATCCAGAAAATAGCACGGGATTTGAATCGGCTCTTTCCTCAGGCCAGAATTGGAATTGCTCATGGACAGATGGCAGAAGAGCAGTTAGAAGATATAATGATTGATTTTTTAGAAAAGAAACATGATATTTTAGTCTGTACTACCATCATAGAGATCGGCTTAGATATTCCCAATGTTAATACTATTATTGTCGATGATGCCCATAAATTTGGTTTATCCCAGCTTTACCAATTAAGAGGGAGAGTGGGGAGGACTGACCGACGTGCCTATGCTTATTTTCTTTATCCTTCCTATCGCTCTATTTCTGATACCGCAAAAAAAAGATTACAGGCCATTAAGGAGTTCAGTGAATTAGGCTCCGGTTTTAAATTAGCCATGCGAGATTTAGAGATTCGAGGAGCAGGTAATCTATTAGGTAAAGAGCAACACGGCTCTGTAAGCGATGTTGGATTCAATCTTTATTGCCGTCTATTAGAAGAGGCGATTAAAGAATTAAGGGAAGAGAAAGAAGGGAAAGAAAAAGAAAAAGATATCACCCCGGTTATCGACATAAAGATAGATGCCTATATTCCCGGAGGATATATTTCTGACTTAAAACAGAGGGTCTTAATTTATAAGAAATTGGCTGAGATTAAAGATTTAGAAGATTTGGAGAGGGTAAAAGAAGAGTTGAGGGACAGATATGGAATTTATCCCCCGGAGCTAAGGAATTTATTAGAGATAATATATCTGAAAATATTTTTAAGAAAGTCAGGTATTGGTTCCCTGGTGGTAAAGGAAAATAAGTTAATTTTCAGATATCTGCAGAATGCTAAGATAAAAGCGAAATTAAGCAGGCTGTCTTCTTTCTATCAACAAAGATTAATAAAAGAAGAACATAGATTGTCTGGAATTTCTAAAATTGACCTTTCCGGAATTAAATCTACAGAAATTTTAAAATTTTTAAAGGAGTTTATAATAAACTTGGCGAAATAAAGATAGTATCGAGTATCGAGTATCGCGTATCGCGTGAAGAAAGAAAAAATCAGGAACCAGAAGAATAGTTAGCGGATAGCGTATAGAAAAATCAGTATATGGTATATAGTATATAGTAAAGAAAAGAAAAACCAAGAGAAAGAAGACAGAATAAAATACATTGATAAGTGATATGCAATGAGTAACGAGTTTATATTTTTAAGTTTATAAAAACTGGTTACTTGTCACTGTTTATCTGTGTCCACTGGCTCCACACTACTGATTTTTATCTTTTATTTTCTTAACTAGCTAACCAGGTAACCAACTAACCAGCTAACCAGATGTATACGCAATACGATATACGAAAATCAGTTGAGGGATATAAAAGAGAAGAAAGGATTAGCTCTAAATGAATATTTTCTATAATATAATTATAATGAAAAAAATAAAAAAATTAATCCAAATTGTAATAGTTTTTGTATTACTCTGCTCTTATGCTTCTTCTTTTTCTTATGCTGCTCCCAAGATCGGATTAGCATTGGGAGAAGGAGGGAGAAGGTTTTATATACATATTGGTGTCTTGAAAGCCCTGAAAAATGAAGGCATAAAGTTGGATTATATAGCAGGGACTAGCATAGGCTCTCTCATAGGGGGACTTTATGCTTTATGGGAAGATATTGACAAAGTAGAAAAAATTGTTCTAAGTTTTAATTTTGAAAAATATTATCTGTCTCCAAGAGAAGATATAAGACTGCAAAATATAAATGAAACCCCATTCATCGTATTTTATGCAGATATATCGAAGGATAAAATAGATGTTCAATTGCTGAAAGGTTTAATGGATGGGAAAATCTTGAGAGATGAAATTGACCGATTAACTAACCGGGCAAGTTTCGAATATGATCTTAAAATTCCCCTTAAGGTAGTTACCACAGATTTGATAACAGGTGAAAAAGTAGTTATTGGCAAAGGGAGGATTTCTAATGCAATAGCAGCTTCTATGTCTGTGCCTGGATTATCCATACCTTTTAAATTTGAAGATAAAATGTTAGTAGATGGTGGTTTAATAGAACCTGTTCCTGTGGATGTGGTAAGAGAAATGGGAGCAGACATAGTTATTGGGGTAAACTTAAGGGATGTTCAAAAAGACACTCTTCCCGTTATCAATAATGTTGTATCTATCCTTATTAGATCTGTATATATAATGCTCGGAGAATTAAACAATATTTCAGCTAATAAGGCAGATATTGTTATAAGTCCCCACTATAGAGGACCTCTCTCTACTGATATGGAGAAAGAAAAGAAAATACAATTAATTAAACTTGGAGAAGAAGAAACTAAAAAAATAATTCCTTTACTAAAGGCACTTATAAATTCCTACTGAATTTATAAATTCTCTGATTTGCATTAAGTAGTGTAAAAATATAATGGTTTTCAGAAGTACCTAATTTTTTTTAATTACAAACCATAGAAATTTATTATAAATAGGATAATATATCTTTACCTATAAATTAATCTAGTAGATGCAAATTATATAATACTTATTTTGAATAAAAATAAAAAGGAGTAATAATATATGTTGAAAATCAATAGCCCGTATTTAAAAAAAGTTAGCTCTTCTGGGAGATTTTCGATATTTTGTGTACTTGTAATAGTAATAATTCTACTATCCTTACCGGTAACGGGGGAGGACTCTCCAAAATTCCTTATATTGCACCTGGATGCCGTATCATCACAGAATTTCTTTCAATATATGGAAGAAGGTTACCTCCCTAATCTGAAAGCTGTTTTTGAGGATGGCCACATGATTCATTATGGCCTTAGTCTCTATCCCGGAGGAACAGAAACGGCTATTCCGCACTTAAAGGAAGGGGTAGATAATTCCAGCGGGAGAGTAGGATGGGGTTATTATGACCGGGAAAATGAAAAGGTTATATCAAATTATCAGACTTTTCTTTATTGGCTTTCTTATATACCTCGGCGAGCTAAAGCCTGTATTATTTATGGAGCACCCGGACTTGATCCTTTTATGTTTCTTCCTCTCCTTAATGTCCCCGAGCTTCTGGAAACCTATGGGGTTATAGAATTCTATTGGCTTGCCACCGATGCTCTGGGCCATCTAATGGGGCCGAAATTGTATGAAGCCAGCATCCGCAGGTTTGACCGTTATTTTGGTAATCTGGTGAAAAAATTGAACCTCGACGAGGTTAACCTAATAGTCTATTGTGATCATGGAATGTCTTTCGGCAGGTTTATTAACGCTGATCAGGGAAAAGAAATTGAGAGAATAGTAGGAAATAACCTTCAGGTATTTATTCATCCTAATGTATATTTAAAGGATCCTGACAACAAGGATAAGGTAGCCAGGGATATAGTTTTGGAAAGTGAGATTGATTTTGCATTTTATCGAGAGAATCCTCATCGGGTGGTCGGTTATTTCGACCAGGG
>JAUVOA010000060.1 GCA_030599445.1 Atribacterota bacterium
CTGATTGAGAAAGACTGATTGCTCTTAAGCATCCGTCGAGAAACAGCAGGGTGATTTAGGCCCTGCTGTTTCCTTTTCTGTCGTCTTCTGTGTAAAAACACGTCATTAGATATCTTCTCCCCTACTAAAATTCTTATGTTATTACTGTTTTACTTTGTAAATTAGTACTATTTTGGCGATTTTTTTGTTAAAAATTGTAAGAAATTGTCAGGAATAGTATAATTACTTTTATAAAATATGGTTAGAATAAGAGTAGGGATATATAAGTGTTACTCTATAAAGGAAAGGAGCAATAAAGCACTTTATATAGAACATCTTGGAACATTAATTAAATCCTTTAATTTATAGAAGTTTCGCAGTTCTTCAATAATCTCACCCCAACAAAAAGTTCTTAAGCCGTCCACTAGGGGGAGCTTGACAATTTCAAGCCCTTTGGCATTTGCTGAAGGGCTTTTTTTATAAAACTTGAAATTAATGTCTAAAATTAATTCTTTTTGGGAATAATATTAGTAGAGGCAAGTATATTCAAAAATAGAATAAGCATTTTCGAAAGTTGATAAGGGCAAACTATCCGAAAGGATAGGACGCAAAGTCATGGGTCTAAGGCAATAAATTGCTATGACAGCCAGGCCGCCGACTTTTTTGTGTTTGGTATGAAAATTTTTATAGAATAGTTTGATTTTTTGGTTAATCTTAAGTAAAAATATTATCATTTTTTAATGATAAAAAGGAGGTTTTTAAAGATGTTAAGAAGTATATTGTTTCAGAAGAAAGGGAAAATATTTGTCTGTATTTTTATTGCTCTAATATTTTTTCTTTGGTTAGGTATTTCCGGAATTGATTTTGCTCAAGGCCCCAGTCCGGAGGAAGTTGAAAAGATGAAAAGCATTCAAATTATCAATCCTCATCCCCCATTTTCTCTTAGATTGTGGCTGGATAAAGAAAGAGGGGCTACTTATGCCCCTGGGGAGAAGATTAAGATTTCCTTCCAGGTCTCTCGGGATTCCTATGTAGTACTTTATAACTATGATACTGAAGGCAGAGTAAAAATTATCTTCCCCAATCGGTATTCACCACGTAATTTTTTAAGAGCGGGAGAAATTAAATCTATTGAAGGGGTACTTGACCCAAATACCAGACCAGGGATTGAATATGTTCAGGGATTCGCTACTACCAGACCTATGTTTTTAAGTGATAGGGAAAGGGATCTTATTTCTAAAAAATTTATGCCAGAAATAAGCAAAGATTATAAACACTTTACCAAAACCATTAAGGGTATAATAGTGTCCATACCTCCCACTGCCTGGACTTCGAGTAATATATTGAGTTATACGGTAAGGTCAATAACTCCTCCCACTTATTATGGCAGGATTGTAGCAACTTCCCATCCTCAAGGAGCCAAGGTATATCTGGATAATGTTTATCGGGGAATGACCCCCTTAAATTTAGATAGGATTGCCACAGGTCAGCATCAGATTAAATTAGTAATGGCAGGTTATCAGGATTGGAGCAGTTATGTCTCAGTATCACCTTCCCGGACCACTACATTTTCTGCTGATTTAATTCCTTTACCTGTATATGGTTCAATTTCTATTTCTTGTAATCAGAGTAGTGCTAGGATATTTTTGGACGGTACCTATAAAACGAGAACTTATTCGACTAAGTCAGTAGTATTAGAAAATGTAGAAAAAGGATATCATGAGCTCCTTATAACTAAAACAGGCTATAAAGATTGGAGTAAGAAGGTATATGTTTCATCTTCTAAAACTACAAAAGTTAGAGTTAATTTAATTAAGCAGGCAGTTGATGGTTCAATCTCTGTTTACTGTAATCAGAGTAATGCAAAAATCTATTTAGATGGAAGCTACAAAAAAAGAACTTCTGCTAATAAATCGGTAGAAATAAAGAATATTAGAGAAGGTTACCACGAATTATTGATTACCAAAGATGGTTATCAGGATTGGATTAGTACCATAATAGTTGCAGCCAACCAAACTTATATGGTCTCTGCTTACTTAGTTCCCGAAATTAGCTATGATGGTTCCATTGCTGTTTACTGTAATGTAAGCGGAGCTAAAATATTTGTAAATGGAACTTATAAGACAGCGACCTCATCTTCTCAACCAAAAATCTTAGAGGAATTAAAAGAAAAAGAATACGAGATTACTCTAATTAAGGATGGGTATAGAACCTGGGTAGAAGATATTTGGGTATACGCCGGTGAGACTACTTCTATCTATGTAGAGCTGAAAGAAATAGAATATTAAAACAATTTTATTGGAAAATATTTAATGATAAGAAAAAAAAGGAAAATACCGAAAAGAAAAGAAACTTATTAGAGTTTTCTAGATTATTTATAAATGGAAGTTAAAGGCAGATTAGACAACTTCTAGTCTGCCTTTAACTGAATTTAGAACTTTTTTATATTTATTAGTTTAAAATAGAAACTTTTTTCAATCAGGAGGAAAAAAATGAAGGTTCTACGGCTAAAATACGAAAAGAACGAAATTACGAAAAAAAACAAAGCAATTGAGGTTTGCTTTAAATGTTCTACTTGTTCCAAATTTTGTCCAATTACTCAACATGTAAAAAAATATAACTTGGAAGATTCTTTTATAACCCAACTTTTTGAAGCAGAAAAACCGGAAGCATTAAATGATGTTTGGATGTGTTGTGCTTGTGAAAAATGTGTTATTACTTGTCCCCAGGATGCTAATCCTACTGAGGTATTTACCAATTTAAAAGAAAAATCTTATCAAGAAGGCTTGGCTCCCTCAATTGTCTACCGTTTAGTAGAACAGCTTTTACAAGAAAGTACCGTTTATAGTATAAAATTTGCTAATATGATCCGAAAAAGAGCTGGGTTGAAAGAAGTAAAGAAAAATGAAAAAGCGGTTAAAGAATTAAATGTATTAGCTGAAAAAACTGGTTTAGAAAGAAAAGAGGTTAATTAATGATGTTTAGCTATTTATTTTTTAAAGGATGTACCATTCCAGCCAGTTTACCGAATGTAGAGAAATTAGCTTTAGAAGTGTTACCGGAAATTGGTATTAATTTAATTGAATCTGATGAATTTACCTGTTGTCCTGATCCGATACGGCTTAAGGGGGCTAATCAATATTTTTGGATGTCTACAGCTGCTCGAAATATTACGATTGCTGAAGAAAAAAAGTTAAATATTATGACTTTATGTAATGGTTGTGAAAATACATTAGCCATTGTAAATCATAAACTAAAAAACAACCCCGCACTAAAAAAAACAGTAAATGAAGCATTAAAAAATATTGGCAGGGAATTTAAGGGTACCATAAAGACAAGACATTTTTTACAAGTATTAAAAGAAGACATTGGATTAGATCATCTAAAAAAAATGGTTAAAACACCCTTAACTGGTCTTAAGGTTGCCGGTCATCCCGGATGCCATCTTCTGATGCCAAATGAAATATTAAAGTTTGATAATCCGGTGGACCCAGAATTTTATGATCAATATATTGAAGCTTTAGGAGCTACTCCTGTAGATTATCTGACTAAAGCGGATTGTTGTGGCATTTCTCTAGCTTTAGCCGGAGATAAAGAAGCTTCTAGTCGCTGTGTTAAAACCAAATTGATTGATATGCAACTCTCTGGAGCTCAGTTGATTAGTACTGCCTGTCCATCTTGCTTCAATCAATTTGATTCTGGCCAATTAATGGCTTCCAGAGACTATCCTCAGTTGAAAGAAAAACCAATTCCAGTATTGTATGGGGTTGAGCTATTAGCTTTGGCTATGGGTCGTTCTTTGGAGGACATTGGCTATAATCTTCATCGAGTAAAAATACCAATTAAAATAAAAAGGTAGGAGGATGTCATGGAAAAGATAAAAACAACTTGTGTATATTGTGGAACCGGTTGCCAATTATGGTTAAAAACCAAAGATGGAAAAGTAGTGGATACAAAACCTGTTATGCCTCCTGAATTTAATCCAGGAAAAGGCAAATTATGTATTAAAGGGTGGAATGTTCATGAATTTATTCATCATCCTGATCGCTTAACCGACCCTCTGATAAAAAAGGAGAATGGTGATTGGGAAAAAGTAAGCTGGGAAAAAGCGATAAATTATATAGCTATGCGTTTTAAGCATATTATTAGTGAAAATATCGGAAATAAAAGAGTCATTGGATGTTTAAGTTCAGCAAAATGTACAAATGAAGAAAATTATGTAATGCAAAAATTTGCTCGAGCTGTTTTAAAAACTAATAATATTGACCATTGTGCTCGTTTATGTCACTCATCTACAGTAGTTGGCTTAGGAGCAGCTTTTGGATCGGGTGCCATGACAAACTCTATTGATGAAATTTCTGATGCCCAAGTTATTTTCGTTGTTGGATCAAATACAAATGAGCAGCATCCTTTGATTGGAGCCAGGATATTAGAGGCATTGAGAAAAGGGGCAAAACTAATTGTTGCTGATCCCCGTACCATCCCTTTATCTGAATTAGCCGAAGATAACCAGGGAATTGCTATAAAACATCGTCCTGGTACCGATGTAGCATTATTGAATGGAATTATGAATGTAATTATTCAGGAAAAACTTTATGATGAGAAATTTATACAGCAATATTGTGAAAATTTTAATGCTTTTAAAGAAGAAATTCGAAAAATGACCCTCGAAAAAGCATCTAACATTACTGGTGTTCCTCGAAAAACAATTATCCAAGCAGCTCAAATCATTGGTCGGGCCGATACGACCTATTTGATTTATTCTATGGGAATTACCCAACATACTACCGGAGTTGATAATGTAAAGAGTACGGCAAATTTGCAGATGCTCTGCGGCAATGTGGGTAAATGGGCAACTGGGGTTAATCCTTTGCGTGGTCAAAATAATGTTCAGGGTGCCTGTGACATGGGTGCTTTGTCTAATGTTTTTTCAGGGTACCAATCAGTAACCGATAAGGAAATTCAAAAAAAGTTCGCCCGGGAATGGAAGATTGAAGCAGGGGAAATGGATGATCGAATTGGATTAACTGTAGTAGAGATGACCGATGCTGCTTATCAAGGAGATCTAAAAGCACTTTATGTCATGGGAGAAAATCCTGTAATGAGCGATCCAGACAGCAATCATGTTCGAGCAGCTTTGCAAAAAACATTTTTAATCGTCCAAGATATTTTTATGACCCCCACCGCCGAATTAGCTGAAGTGGTTTTACCGGCTGCTTCCTTTGCGGAAAAAGAAGGCACTTTTACCAGCACAGAAAGAAGAGTACAGATGGTGCGAAAAGCCATTGAACCGGTAGGCAATAGTAAACCAGATTGGCAAATTATTGCTCTTTTAGCTCGGGAAATGGGCTATTCTGGATTAAATTATCAAGATGTTGGTGAAATATTAGATGAGATTAATCGTACTACACCTATTTATGGCGGGATTACTTGGGAACGTTTGCAAAAAAATGAGGCAGGATTACAATGGCCATGTCTTGATATTTCTCATTCGGGAACGATTTACCTGCATCAGGATGGTAAATTTCCCCGGGGTAAAGGATATTTCCATCCAATATCTTTTAAAGAGCCAGCTGAACTCCCCAGTAAAGAATATCCTTTTATCCTTTCAACCGGGAGGACATTATGGCATTTTCATACTGGGACTATGAGTAGAAGGTCAAAGACTTTAAATGAACGGGTACCGGAAGGATATGTGGAAATATCTAAAGTAGATGCAGAAAAACTGCAAATAAATAATAATGAGATGATAAAAGTAGCAACTCGAAGGGGAGAAATAGAAATTAAGGCTAAAATTACACACAAAGTTAGCGAAGGATTGATTTTTATTCCTTTTCATTTTAAAGAAGCGGCTGCTAACGTCCTTACTAATGCCGCCTTAGATCCTATTGCAAAAATACCGGAATATAAAGTTTGTGCTGCAAGAATTGAAAAAATAGTATAGATTTTATGCGTTTATAATTATAAAATAATTCCCCTTTGTGTTTTTTTATGCCCGAGGTAGCCAGTATAGGGCTAACTGAAGAGGAAGCCAGAAAAGAAATGAGATAATTTGTCTTTGATGAAATATGATATAGAAGAAAAGAGAAAAAATAAGAGAAAAATATATCTGGATACCAACCTGCAGATTATTTTTGGAATAACTCTTACCTATATTATGGCAGTAGCCAGTATTACCCCTGCCTTTCCCAAAATAGTTAAGGAGCTGAATATATCAGTTAAAGATGTTGGGCTTTTAATTACTGCTTTTTCCTTCCCCGGTATTTTATTAGTTCCCTTTTTAGGAGTAATAGCTGACCGATGGGGTAGGAAGAGGATAATTATTCCCTTTCTGATGTTATTTGGTATAGCGGGAGGACTATGTTTTTTTGTACGTGATTTTAAACTATTGCTAATATTGCGTTTAATTCAAGGGATAGGAGCAGCTCCCCTGGGCGCTTTAACTGTTACCATTATTGGAGACCTTTATTCCGGGAAAAAACTTGTAGCCGCAATGGGCTATAATTCCAGCATTCGAAGCATGGGCTCCGCTATTTATCCGGCTATTGGCGGAGCCCTGGCAATGATGGGCTGGCATTATCCTTTTATCTTACCTGTAATAGCTGTTCCCATAGGATTTTTAGTATTATTCAATCTAAAAACTCCGGAACCTGAAAATGAAGTACATATTAGAGAACATCTGAATATCGTCTGGAAAAAATTAAGAAACCGCCAGATGGTCGGACTGTTAGTTGTTAGCATTATTCTCTTCATTATGCTTTTTGGCTCATATATGACCTACTTTCCACTTTTGTTGGGAAATTCATTTGCTGCATCCTCCCTTATTATCGGTTTGGTTATAGCCAGTGTATCTCTTATTGCTGCTTTTACTTCTTCTCAATTAGGTAAAATTATCAAGCTCTTTCCAAAAAAAATTATTTTGAAAATATCTTTTATCCTCTATGCTATTGCTTTATTGATTATTCCTCTTATCTCTCAACCTTGGTTATTTTTTATCCCTATAATTATCTTCGGGATTGCTCATGGTATGAGTATTCCTGTTATTCAGGCTCTCTTCGCAGAGGCAGCTCCCTTAAAATACCGGGCTACCTTTATGTCAGTAAGTGGAATGACTTTTCGAATAGGTCAGACCCTGGGACCGCTTTTAATGGGAATAGTTATAAGTATCTGGGGAATAGGCGGAGCTTTTTATGCCGGAGCAGGATTATCAATAGTTATGTTTATAATAATATTTAGGTTGTAGTATAAAATAGGATTGTTGTTCTCCATTTTCGAACAAGGAGGAAACTATGAGATTAACTGTAAAAGATGTAGATAAATGTATCGGCTGTCAGAGTTGTATGTTTGCCTGTGCCCGGCGAAAAGGTGAGGCAGGTTTAGCAAGATCAAGTATAGGGATAAGATCTGCCGGGGGAATGGAGCGAGGATTTATTGTAGTTGTCTGCCGAGCCTGTTCTGACCCGCCCTGTGCCAAAGTATGTCCTACGGGAGCCTTGGTGCCCAAAGAAGGTGGAGGGGTGAAGCTGGATATTACCAAATGTATAGGATGCGGATACTGTAAAGATGCCTGCATTATAGGAGCCATATTTTGGGATGATGAAATTAACAAGCCGATGGTCTGTACCTATTGCGGCTATTGTGCGAAATTCTGTCCCCATGAGGTGTTAGAACTTGAGAAGGAGGATTCCTGACATGTTTAAAGATGATGTCCTGGTCAATATTCTTTATGTAGATCTTTCTCAGAAAAAATATTGGGTAGAAAGAAGAGAAGATCTTTTTGAAAAATATTTAGGGGGCGCAGGAGTGGCTATTCAGCTTCTTAAAGAAGAATGTCCTGCCGGTAGTAGTGACCCTTTAGGCCCGGAAAATCCTATTATATTTGCGGTGGGTCCCTTAACCGGCTTATTCCCTCTGGCTTCAAAGACCGTCGCTATGTTTAAATCCCCTCATACCGGTAATCTGGGAGAGAGCCA
>JAUVOA010000145.1 GCA_030599445.1 Atribacterota bacterium
GATGTTGTAGAAAATTTAGCTATCGAAAGGGCGAAAAAGATATTTAAGGCAGAACATGCCAACGTTCAACCTCATTCCGGTTCACAGGCAAATATGGCTGTTTATTTTAGTGTTTTAGAAGTAGGAGATACCATTTTAGCTATGAATCTTTCTCACGGAGGCCATCTTACCCATGGGAGCCCGGTAAATTTTTCTGGTAGATTCTTTAATATTGTTCCGTACGGAGTGGGGAAAGATACCGGACGAATAGATTATGATAACTTAAGAGAATTGGCTTTAAAAAATAAACCAAAATTAATTATAGCCGGAGCGAGTGCCTATCCACGTGAAATAGATTTCTCTACATTTAGGTCTATTGCTGATGAAGTTGGGGCATATTTAATGGCGGATATTGCTCATATCGCCGGATTAATTATAGCAGACCTTCATCAAAGGGCTGTACCTCATTGCCATTTTGTCACCACAACTACTCACAAAACCTTAAGGGGACCGCGAGGTGGTTTAATTTTGTGTAAGGAGGAGCAGCACAAAGCAATTGATAAAACTATTTTCCCGGGGATTCAGGGTGGACCATTAATGCATGTTATAGCAGCTAAAGCGGTCTGTTTTAAGCAAGCAATGACCCCGGAATTTATAAAATATCAGAAACAAATCGTTAAAAATGCTAAAACCTTGGCTGATAAATTAGTAGATTTAGGTTATAATTTAGTTTCCGGTGGAACCGATAATCACTTGATGTTAGTAGATTTAAGAAATAAAGGAATTACCGGAAAGCAAGCAGAGAAAGCTTTAGAAGAAGCCGGGATTACCGTTAATAAAAATATGGTTCCCTTTGACCCTCAAAAGCCTTGGGTTTCCAGCGGAATAAGAATCGGGACTCCTGCAGTGACTACCCGGGGAATGAAAGAAAAAGATATGGGAGTAATAGCCGAGATGATTGTTAGAGTTCTGAATGACATAGAAAACCTGAAAATAAAGGAAGAAGTAAGAATAGAAGTAGAAAGTTTTTGTAAAAGATTTGTATAGAAAGAATGTTTGAGTAGATAGAATTCAGAAACCAAATTTGTATCGAGTATCGCGTATAGAGTATCGAGCTAGGAAAATAAAATACAGTAATATGTAGTGAGTAATAAGATTAAATTTCCTAAATTATAAAAACAGTTACTCATCACATGTTACACATTACATCACTTATGGTTAGTTAGTTACCTGGTTAAGAGAAGAGAAGAAAGAAAGCAGAAGTCAAAATGAAAAGACAGAAAAATGTCATTGCGAGCGTAAGCGAAGCAATCTCGATTTCGTACCACGTATTGCGTTAAGAAATAAGAGAGAAAGAAGTGGGGGCGTAGAACAATACGCCCCCTAAAAAGATAGATTCCCGTTCCCCGATCATGTAGAGAATAGGTTTCTCGGGAATGACATAATAGGAATCGGGAATGGCATTGAAAAAGTAATAACTGAATTATAAACATCATAGGCAATTGACTTCTAAATTTAATTAAAAACAGGAGGTTTTATCTTGATTTCTACCAGCAATTTTAAAAGAGGTTTAACTATCGAATTAAATGGTCAAATATATAGCATTGTAGATTTTCAACACGTAAAACCCGGTAAGGGTGGTGCATTTGTAAGGACAAAAATTAAGAATGTAAAAACCGGGCTTGTTGTGGACAAGACATTCAGAGCAGGAGAAAAAATGGAACAAGCTATAATTGATAGAAAAACTATGCAGTATCTCTTTAATGATGGGGATAATTATTGTTTTATGAATAAGGAAAACTATGAACAAATTTCTATATCTAAAGAGCAGATAAGTGGACTGGTTGAATTATTAAAAGAAGGCAATGATGTGGAGATTGTATTTTGTAAAGGAAATATAATTGGCGCGGAATTACCAAATTTTATGAGTTTAAAAGTTATTAAAACTATGCCTGGTGTAAAGGGAAATACAGTGTCCGGTGCGCTTAAACCAGCAACTTTAGAGACCGGAGCTATAATTCAAGTCCCCTTATTTGTAAAAGAAGGGGATGTAATTAAAATAGACACCAGGGAAAAGAAATACTTAGAGAGAGAATAAAAATAGTATATAGTATATAGTATATCGTATATAGTGAAGAAAAAAGAAAGAGAAGAAAAAATAAAGATTCCATAGAATAAGGATTTCGATAATCTTACTATAAGCTAAACGCTGTGCGCTATCCGCTATATGCTATACGAAATACGATATACGATATACGAGAGTAGGGTGTGATAATCAATGCAAACTATTAAAACTGATCTGGGAGAAATAAATATCACCGAAGAAACAATCGGGAGTATAGTTAGTTTAAATTTAGCTGACGTTAAAGGTGTGGTCGGAAGCAGAAAGTCAATCATAAAAGAGATAACCGATATGTTAAGAGGAGATACAAGTGAAAACGAAATAGAAGAAGCTTCTCGTAATATAAAAGTAGAGATAAAAGATAATAAACCTTTGATAAATTTATATATTGTTATAAAGTATGGTGTAAGGATACCGGATATAGCTTGGGATATTCAGAGTAGAGTTAAAGAAGGTTTAATGAAAAAATTAGGTACAGATATTAATGAAATAGATATTCATGTTCAAGGGATTCAGTTTCCCAAGAAAACACAAAGCAGGAAAGACTTGGTCGCTTCTAATCTATTTATAAAAGTTTTCTAAATATTGTTTGTATCTAAATGCAAATCAGAACTAATATCGTCATTATAAATATTTTTTATTCATATATTTATAATATCAGTGTAATCTAAACATAATCTGTGTAATCATTTTAATATAATCTGCGCAATCATCTTTAAATAATCTGTGTAATCTGTGTAATCAGGAGGAGTAATGGGAGGAAGAAGATTATCCCGAGAAATGGCCTTAAAAGTGTTATTTCAAGTTGATTTAGTTAGTACTAATATAGAAGAAACACTGAAATATACTTTTGAAAATGGTAAATTATCAGATGAAGTTAAGGAATTTACTTTGATATTAGTTAAAGGAGTGATGAGTAATTTATCTGAAATAGATAAGGCAATTAATAACTATACTAACAATTGGTCTTTAGAAAGAATCACTAATATTGATAGAAATATTCTTCGAATGGCAATTTATGAGATATTATACTTAAAAAATATACCCAAGAGTGTATCTATTAACGAAGCAGTTGAATTAGCCAAAAAATATGGGACAAAAAGTTCTTTTAGTTTTGTAAACGGAGTTTTAGGTAAAATAGATAAGAATGATAAAATTATGAAGAAAATAAACTAAAGGCTTATGAATAATTATACAGAATCAAAAATATATACAGTTTCCAAGATTAATAAATACATAAAAAAGCTTTTTGAAAATGACTATAACCTGCAGGATATATGGATATTGGGAGAGATATCCAATTTTAAACTGCATTCTTCAGGACATATGTATTTTGTGCTCAAGGATAAGGAAAGCCAGATTAGATGTGTAATGTTTAGAGGCAATAATTGTAATTTGCGATTTATGCCAGGGGATGGAATGAAGGTTAAAGTGCGAGGGGATGTCAGTGTTTATGAAAAAAGAGGAGAGTATCAGCTGTATGTAAAGGAAATAATAGAGGCTGGAAAGGGTGAACTTTACTTAGCTTTTGAGAGACTGAAAGCAAAACTCAAAGATGAAGGGCTTTTTTCAGAAGAAGTGAAAAAGAAATTACCCTTTATTCCGCAAGATATTGCGGTAATAACTTCTCCTACCGGAGCAGCAATTAGAGATATTATAACTATTTCATTAAGAAGATTCCCTAATCTTTCAATTTTAGTTGTTCCTTCCCTGGTGCAAGGGACATTTGCCGCTCGGGAAATTGCCAAAAAGATAGATTTTTTAAATAAATGTTTTAAGGATTTAGATTTTATCATAATTGGCCGAGGTGGTGGTTCGTTAGAAGAGCTATGGGCTTTTAATGAAGAAGTTTTAGCTCGCAGCATCTATAACTCTAAAATACCTATAGTTTCTGCGGTAGGCCACGAAACAGATTTCACTATTTCAGATTTTGTGGCTGATCTGCGTTCTCCTACTCCCTCTGCTGCAGCTGAAATGACTATACCGGATAAAAATAATTTGATAAATAATCTAAGTTTATTAAAAAGCAAAATAACCAGAGCAGTTAAAAGGAACTTTGAGTTAAAAACAGAAAATATAAATTCTATAAGTAGGAGCCTTAAATATCAGGGACCGGAAAACAAAATTAATCAATATTATCAATATATCGATGAATTTAGTGCTCGTTTAAATTCAAGGATTAAGCACCTGGTAGAATTATATAAAGAAAGGGTAAAAAAAGATTCCCAAAGACTGGATTCATTAAGTCCTTGGGCTGTAATTGAAAGAGGATATAGTATTTGTAGAAAAATACCTGGTAAGGAGATTATTAAAAGGTTGGAGCAAATTGAAGTTGGTACAAAAATCGAAGTCATCATAAGTGATGGCAAGATATTGAGTAAAGTAGATAAAAAGGAGGCTGTTTAAAATTGAAAAACAAGAAAAAAGTAGAAGATATTCCCTTTGAAGAATATTTAAGAAAATTGGAAAAAATTGTAAACCAATTAGAGGAAGGTGAATTAACCTTAGACGAATCAGTAAAGATCTATGAAGAAGGAATGAATATATCGAAAATATGTTTAGAAAAATTGAATAAAACTAAAAAGAAAATTGAACAATTGGTAATTGAGGGTGAAGAAAAATATTCCACCAAACCTTTTTCTGAAAAAGAAGGAGAAGATATAATTA
>JAUVOA010000228.1 GCA_030599445.1 Atribacterota bacterium
GAATGCCCGGTTATATTTTAAAAAATATAGGAAAACAAAAAATAGTTTCCAGACAATTTCCGAGCAATTGAAGAATAACCAGCTAAAGCTTGCTCAGCTGACTGAGTTTCAGAAATTATATGAGCAAGAAAGTAATTCTCTTCTCAATCTGCGTAAAATTTATAATAACTTAACCAAATTGGGATGGGCAAAGAAGACCGCTGCTCCCCTAAAAAGGCCCAAAAAAGAAAAGAACAGACTGGTACCGGCTAAATATATCTCTAAAGATGGCTGGGAAATCTATGTGGGAAAAAATAATCTGCAAAATGATTTTTTAACCTTTAAATTGGCTTCTGGCAATGATACCTGGCTTCATGCAAAAAACATCCAGGGGTCTCATATTATCATTAAAAATAAAGGAGATAAACAATCTCTTCCGCTCGGCACCTTAATTCAGGCTGCAAATTCAGCCGCCTATTTTAGTAAAGCCAAAAAAGATAATAAAGTATTGGTCGATTATGCTCTTAAAAAACACGTGAAAAAACCTAAAAACGCCAAACCGGGAATGGTTATTTATTCACACGAAAAGAGTCTTTGGATAAAAGTAGATCCGGAAGAGATCAGGAGCATGAAGAAGGTTTCTCAAAAATAACTCTAGTGCTCTATTTCTCCTCCCCTTCCAGGCAATCAATTGGTTCCTGTATATCTTTAGGTAGAGGAACAGAAAATTCCATATATTTTTTAGATGCAGGGTGCACAAAACCCAAAACATAAGAATGCAAAGCCTGCCTGTGGATATTTAATTCCTGCCTTTTGTGGCCGTATAGCTGGTCACCAACGATGGGATAGCCGATAAAAGCCAGATGTACTCTTATCTGATGAGTTCTGCCAGTACGAAGAGTTGCTTCGACCAGGGTATAGCCGGAAAATCTTTTTAACACCTTGAAATGAGTTATTGCTTCCCTGCTCTTTCCTTCGGTAACTGCCATTTTTTTCCTGTTCTTCAGACTCCTGCCGATCGGTGCATCAATAATTCCGGAATCATCTTTTATATTACCGTGGACTAAGGTAATATATTTTTTGGTTACCTGGTGTTCTTTTATCTGTCTTGATAAATCAAGATGGGCGAAATCATTTTTTGCCACTACCATCAGACCGGAAGTATTTTTATCCAAGCGATGCACAATACCCGGCCTGATCACTCCTCCTATCCCGGATAAGGATTCCTGGCAATGGTAAAGCAGGGCATTCACCAGGGTGCCGGAACGAATTTTCCCTGCAGGGTGAACAATCATATCAGCTGGTTTATTAACTACCACTAAATATTCATCTTCGTAAATTATATCTAAGGGGATGGCCTCTGCCTTAATCTTTAATTCTTTATTTTCAGGCAGGGCTAAATCTATCACATCTCCATTTTTCAAGATATAACTTGGTTTAACCGGATTGCCATTTACTCTTATTTTACCCTGGGTGATTAAATTACGAATCTGGGATCTGGAGGGGTATATTTCTTTCTGGGTTAAATAGAGGTCGATTCTAATTTTTTCATTATCGTTGAATATTAAACTTTTTTCTTTTTCTGTCATAAATAAAACCTATTCTAGCGTATAGCGTACAGCGTTTAGCGTATAGTAATTTAGTATCGCGTATTGCGTATCGAGTATCGCGTTAAGAAAATCAGAATTCAGGAGTAGATACGCGATATATCGATCCTAAAGTAGGACAGGCGTCTCGCCTGTCTATTAATTCTGATCTATCTTTGTTAAACTAAAAAGTTAAAACTAAAAGCGTAAGGCCACACTCCTTACGGTTACTCGCAAATAACATTTAGGTTTTTCCATTCTGGCTTCTGAGTCCTATCTTCTATTTTCTTCACTATATACTATATACTCGATACTCGATACTTATTTGTTATCTCGCTTTCACTTGCTACCCACAACTCTACGCTATACGCTCCACGCTCTACGCTAGTTATGCTTTCTTGCTTTTCTTCTTCAAAATATTCATAAATACCAGGGAAACCAATACAACACCTATCAAAATAGTCTGAGTAATGGTTAATAAATTAAATACTTTATAATTATTTTCGTAAAATCTGAAAAATTCTATAGTAAAGCGAGAAACCGAATATAATATTAAAAAACTCAAGAAAATAAATCCATCATATTTCTTGTATTTTTTCATCCAGAGAAGGATAAAAAATATCAAAAATCCATCAAATAAAGAACTATATATTTGGGTAGGGATTACCGGGAGAGTACAGGAACTTCCAGAGGCAATCAATCCATCTTTTAATTGCTGTAAATAGACAGGAGGCATATGTAAAGAAGGAAATTTAATGCCGTAATTTTCTGACACTACACCAAAACAGCAGCCATTTAAAAAACATCCTATCCTTCCAATCCCTATTCCGATAGCTACCGATGGAGCAGCAATATCCGCATATTTCCAGAATGAAAGCTTATTTCGTAAAACATACCAGGCACCAAGGATAAAAGCTAAAATAAAAGACCCTAAAAAAGCCAGTCCACCTTGCCTGAAATATAATATTTTAATAGGATTTTCTAAATAATAGTCAAGATAAAATATTACATAACCTAATCTTCCCCCTATTAAAGCACCTAAAATAACATATAAACTTATATCTAAAACTCTTTCCGGGTTTTCTCCACTTTTTTTTGCTTCTTTCACTGCTAAAAGAATAGCCGTAATAAAAGCTAAAGCAACCATCACTCCGTAAGAATAGATGGGAAATGAACCAATAGTAAATAAAATTCTATACATTAAAATTTACTCCTTATCTTCTTCTTTATATTCTTTAATGTTCTTTATATTTTCTTCCTCTTCTGCCCCATCTTCTTTTTCCGGGGCATGGAATAAAAGATGAATCAATAATACTAACATTCCGCACACTATTGCTGAATCGGCGAAATTAAAAATCGGCCAGATTCTAAAATCTATAAAATCTACTACCCTTCCATCAATTCTCACCCGATCAATAAGATTGCCTACTGCCCCGCCCAAGGCAAGCGTTAAAGGGACGTACATAAAAGGGTCTTTCTTGAAAATTATTTTTTTATAGATTAAAATCGCTAAAATTACTGAAACCAACACCGCTATCACAAAGAACGAGGAATTATATTCAAAAAGACCAAAGGAGGTTCGGGGATTCTCTATATAAGTAATATGAAATATCCCTTCAATTACCGGTATAGACTCTCCTATATGCATGTTGTGCTGAATGTAAAATTTACTTGCCTGGTCAAATAATATAATAAATATGGCAAAAACTATAAATCCCATTATATTTCTTTTACTCCTCAAAATGTTCATGCATTACTTTAGCACATTTTTCACAAATAGTGGGATATTTCTGATCTCCTCCTACTGTCTCGCTGTAACACCAGCACCTTTCGCACTTCTCTCCCGGTGCTCTGGTTATCAACACCTTAA
>JAUVOA010000003.1 GCA_030599445.1 Atribacterota bacterium
ATAGAAGTACTTAGGTTTACTGCAGTAGTGGTTTTACCTACTCCACCTTTTTGGTTGGTGATTGCCAAGACTTTAGTCATAAATATTCTCCTAAAATGATTACACCGGTTATAAATTAGTCGTTAGTGAATAGTCGTTAGTCGTTAGCACAAAATACAAATTACAAAATTAATTAGTCGATAGTTGTTAGTTTTCGGTTTATAGATGTAAAATAATATGGTTAACCAGTCTTTGTCTTAACTGGTAAACCGGCTAACTGGCTAACCAAGTAACAAATCAAGACATACAATTAAATTATAACTATTTAAGTGAGTATTAGATTGTACAGAAATTATAAAAAGAACATTTGTTCATGATAATTAATGTTCCACGTGGAACGCTTGTTTGTAATTACGGGTTTACAGTTTTCGGTTGTCAGTTTATAATTGCAAGATGCGAGGTTTACAATTCACCAATTAATCGATTTACCAATTCTCTAATTAATATTAGTTGCTCAGGTTGTGTAGTGTGTAACATGTAATAGGTAAACTGTTTTTGAAAACTTAAACATAAACTTATTACTAATCACGCAATTAGTCCGCCAGTCTACCGGTCATCCAGTCTTCCAGTCAAATTAGTCATTAGTATTAAGATAAAGCAAGTCGATTATCGTCTTTGTTTTAATTTTAAATTTTGAGTTATGGTTTTGCGTTTTTATTTTTTAATAATATATTACTTATATTATCAAAAATATCTCAAAAATACAAAGGTCTTTTTTGGGGTAAGCCTACTCTTCTGGGGTATTCTGAAGGAGTACCTTTTATTTTCTTGATTAATAGAAGGTGTCTTTCTTGATCTATGAAAGGAATCCGAACGTTTTCCACTCCAATCAGCTCTCCGCCTAAAAACCGAATCGTCTTAAGGCTTTTTTCTGTTTCTTCCTTATAAGACCTTCCTTTCTGAGCTATAAACAATCCCCCACCTCTTACCAAAGGAAGACAATATTCGCTTAGAACGCTTAAGTGGGCTACTGCTCTGGACACGGCTATATCATATTTCTCCCGATAATCTATACTTTTCCCTAAGGTTTCTGCTCTACTATTTAGTATCTTAACTTGCTGAAAATTCATTTCCTCTGTTACCTTTTGCAGAAATATGGTCTTCTTCTTTCTTGCTTCCAGGAGAGATAATCTAATGGAAGGGCATATTATTTTAATCGGCATGCCCGGGAAACCTGCGCCTGCTCCTACGTCAATAACGCTTATTCCTTCTGTATCGATATATTTATTAATAATTTTTATACAGCTAATAGAATCTAAGAAATGCTTAATAATTATTTCCCGGGGCGTTTTTAAAGAAGTTAAATTTATTTTCTGTTTCCATTGGACTAATAACTCTAAATATCGAGAAAACTTTCTAATCTGCTCATTATTAATATTAATTCCCATTTTTTGGCAGCCATCAATTAAAATATTTTCATCATCTTTTAACAAAAAAGGGCACCTCTTTTTCTAATCTACCAATCTGCCAATTGAACAATCCACCAATTATATTGGTTACCCAGTTAACTGGTTTACATGTTGGCCGGTTGTATTAATCGTTAGTGAATAAACCTAACGTGGGGCGTACAGCCTTTAGCGTATAGTTTTGGATTAATGAAATTTGTCCTAATTAAATTAAAAATTTAAAGAGAAAACTACAATTCAAAACTTTTTCAGATAATGTATTTTTTTGTGGGGTGGAGTTATCCGCCCTGGGTTATTTGGTATTTTTGTTTAGCTGGCTAGATGAATCGAACCCCTACCTTAATTCAGATATAGGCGAGATAACTGTCCTACGGTTTATATATATCATTGAAGGCATATGCAATACGCCCTCACTTATGGCTTCTGAATTCTGAATTATTCTTCTCTTTTTCTTCTTCACTATATACTATATACTCAATACTTTCTTATCTTCTGCTTTCTGTCTTCTATTTTTTGAATTTTTTCTTATTTCTTAACCATACGCTAAATGCTGGACGCTAATTATCTTAACTAGCTAACTAATTTAACTTTTCCACAATTTATCCACATACATAAAATAATATTAAATATTATGGTTTAATCTCATTCTAATTCAAATATCAAAAAAAACAAAATTATAAAATTATTTTTAGTTTGTTGATCCTTAATTCATTGCTACAAATAAGCTGATTAAACATTTTACATAAGTAATTTTTAAACTTATTTTTTTATGTGGACATGTGCTCTTATTAGGGAAATAGCTTAAAGGCTTTATTTCTAACTAATTTAAAGTTTTCCACAGTTTATTCACAATTGGTTTTTAAAATGTTCCACGTGGAACATTGCCCCTTTAAAAGAAACTTTTTAACCGTATTATGCAAAATTAATCTATTATTTTCCGATACAAAAACGGGAAAATATATCATTAACTATTTCATCGCTTATAGAATCCCCCGTTATTTCACCCAGAGAATCCAGGACATCTTTTAAATCGATAGTTAAAAAATCATAAGCCATTTTCTTCTTCAATCCTGCCAATACATGTTCTAGCCCCTGTTTCGCTCTATTTAGTTGGTTTGCCTGCCTTATATTATTTATAACCACTCCGTTTTCTGGTATCACTAAGCCCTCTGTAGCTGCCCGGGCAAGCTTTTCTTCTAACTCTTCTATTCCAATCTTTTCTTTCAAAGACATCTTTATACAATCTTTAATATTTAAAAGACCAAATAGCTTTTGTCTGTCAATCTTTCCCTTTAAATCTATCTTGTTTTCGATTACTATAACTTTTTTGCTTTCATTCTTTCCTTTTTTTATTTCTTTAATTACTTCTTTGTCTTCTGAAGATAGGGGAATGCTTGCATCAAATACGGCCAAAATTAGCCTGGCTTCTTTTAAATGTTTCATCATCCTTTTAATACTTGTCTTTTCTATAATATTTTCTGGAGTTTTAAGTCCGGCGGTATCTATTACCTTAAAAGCTATTCCTTTAATATTGATTAGCTCTTCGATAGTATCTCTGGTTGTCCCCGGCAGGTGAGTAACAATAGCCCGATTTTCTCTTAACAAAGTATTGAAAAGGCTGGATTTCCCTACATTAGCCTTTCCAACTATCAGAGCATTTATCCCTTCTTTGAGTATTTTCCCGTAGTCTAGAGTCTCTATTAGAGAATCAACCTCTTTTAAAATATAACTTATATTTTCTTCTACTTTTTTCGGGCATATCTCTTTAATGTCCTGGTCGGGAAAATCCATAGGGGCTTCAATCTCTGCGGAAACCCTTATCAACCTATTCTTCAAATCTGTAATCTTCCTCTTTAGGCTCCCACCCAGTTGGGCTAACGAAGAACTTAAGCTCCTCTCGGTTTTAGCCTGAATAAGGTCAATTACTGCTTCAGCCTGGCTTAGATCAATCCTACCGTTTAAAAAGGCTCTTTTGGTAAATTCTCCCGGTTCAGCCATCCTTGCCCCACAATTAATCGCCGTTTCCAGAACTTTCCTGAGAGAGAGCACCCCACCATGGCAATTGAATTCTATAATATCTTCCCGGGTATAAGTTTGGGGTTTTTTCATTAAAACTAAAATAACCTCATCAATTTTCTCCTCGCTTCCCGGATCTACTACAAATCCATAATGAACGGTATAATTAGAGAATTCTTTAATCTTTTTTTTATTTAATTTTTTATCTCTAAACAACGCTTGGGCTATTCTTAAGGCTTTTGGACCGCTTATTCTGACAATGCCAATTCCACTTTCCCCAATTGGGGTAGAAATAGCAGCAATTGTATCATTTTCCCAAAATCTCATAAGTGCTCTCCTTAATTAGTCGTCAGTGAATAGTGAATAGTTGTTAGCATATAGTATAGCGTATAGGTGTGGATTAGCAAGACGGCTGTCCTGATTAAACTGAAAATTTAAAGAGAAAACCCACAATTTAAAATTTAAAACTTCTTCAGATAATGTATTTTTTGTGTAGGAGTTAAATTTACCTACCGGGTGTTTTGCTTTTTTATCGGGCTCAATGACCCGAGCCCCCCATAGCTCCTGAATTCTGTATTTTTCTTTTCTCTTTCTTCTGCACTGTATACTATATACTCGATACTTTCTTATCTAACATGCTATATACGGCATACTGTATACTAATTATTCTATCCGCTCTACGCTATTAAAACGTATAAAGTAATACCTCTTTCTCTGGGCAGACACAAGACCTTTCCTTATATATTATAAATTACTATTTTCATTACGAGATACGAACAACCGTTCTGACTTTTAACTCTCTCTTTCTTCGCGCGATACGAAAACAAAAAGCATAAAAAGACTAATATTTATCCTGGGGATAATATCTAACTTCTTATGCTTGCTGATAATTCTTTATTATTCTTCTGTATTGTTTTCGTTTTCTTTTGGGGCTATAATGACTTTTCTAAAAGGCTCTGTCCCTTCACTATAAGTGACTATCAGGGGCTCTTCCTGTAAAACGAGATGAACAATTCTTCTTTCCACCGCATTCATATAACAAAGAGCAATATTTTTTCCTGTTTTTTTCACTATTTCTGCTTTTTCATGAGCGTATTTGGAAACAATATCTTCTCTTCTTTCTTTATAACCTTCAATATCAACTATTATTTTTTTTCGTTCAGGTTCTTCTATTTCTTTATTAGTTATAATGTGAACAATATATTGAAGGGCATCAAGAGTATGTCCATGTCTTCCAATCAATACTCCGGGATTAGAGGTTTTTATTCCTAAAACAATTGTATTAACCTCTTCGTTGTTAATTACCTGTATTTGTCCGTCCTCTATGATAAAATTTACTATTTTTTCCAGAGTTGTTTTAGCTTTTTCTTGAAGATTTAATTTAAAGTCATTAATGTTTTCCAAATCTGTTCTCTCTTTCATATCTAAACTATAGATTTAAAATTCTGGTGTAATACAGTTGGATAAAATATTTATCTTTAATTTAATTGTATAGAAATTTCCTTTTCCCGTAAGCCCCGTTTAGTAGATCTTGCTTAGTAGATGCTTGCTTAACAAAGCAAGTCTAGTGTAGATAAAATAGTTGTGTTTGCGGGCTCTAATTGTATGTCTTAATTGGTGTATATCGTATAAAATATATAGCAAAAAAGAGTTAAGATAATACGTCTCCGTCTCGCTAGTCCTATAGTTTTGTGTAGCTTATTGGGGTGTATGCAATACGCCCCTGCTTTTATCTCGCCCTCATCTTCTTTACTATGTAATATATTAGCCCAGTTTCTGAATTATTCTCTTTCACGCAATGCGCTCCACGCTAGGTTTATTTACTAACACTAATTTATCTTCTTTTGCCTTTTTTGTATTTTTTGGCTTTTGTCTTGCTTCGGGAGGGATTTTCCCCGCTTGCTCCTTCATAACCCGGGATCCAGGGTTCTTCTTTAAGAGAAGCTGGTTTCTCCGGTTTTTTTTCAATTAATTTCTCTTTTTTACCCGAAACAACTTCTTTTGGCATTTCAACTATTGTAGGCGTTTTCTTGTTAATCAGATACTGCTGCCCAATCCCTAAAAGAGTAGAGGTAAACCAGTACAGGGTCAAACCAGAAGGCAGGCTGAAACTCATAAAGCCAATCATTAGGGGCATCATGATGGTCATCATCTTCTGGGTCTGTTGGGAAGAACCTCCGTCTTTGCCTGTGGTACCGCCAGTGGAGGTCATCTTTTGTTGGATATACATGGAACCTCCTACTAAAAAGGGCAATATCCCAATATATTCTATCCCAAAAACTCCAAAAGGAATCAGTCGCTCAGAAAGAGCCAGTCCCGCTTTAGCAATGGTTTCGCCATTTTCTATAACGTTATATTGATTGGCAATCCATAAAAATCCACCGTCTATTATTTCGGTGTTGGGAATATGATATTTAAACACTCTTAAGGTCTGGAAGAGCAGGATTAATATGGGCATTTGAATTAACAAGGGCAAACATCCGCCCATGGGATTGACTTTATGTTCCTTGTACAAAGCCATTAACTCTTTGTTTAATCTTTCCTTGTCGTTCTTATATTTCTCCTGTACCGCCTTCATTAAAGGCTGGATTTTCTGCATCTCCCTCATGGAAACCATCTGTTTCTGCATTAGGGGATACAAGATTAACCTAATAAAAATAGTTAGTAATATAATAGCAGCTCCATAATTGTGGGTAAAACCATAGAGCACTGTTAACAGTTTAGTGACTAGCGTGATTAAAGAACTCCACATATTTTCTCCTTTATCTTTTTGTTTTTTTGTTTTTCTTCTATCGTTTTGTCTTGTTTATATTATAATATTATGTTTTATTGTTATTTTTTATGTACACAAACTCTCGGGAAATCGGGAAGGGGATCATAACCACCCAGGCTAAAAGGGTGACAGCGCAATACTCTCCTTATAGAAAGCCATAACCCCCTTAAAAGGCCGTATTTTTTCAGGGCCTGCGTAGCATACTCGGAACAAGTGGGATAAAACCTACAGGTGGCAGGTTTAAAAGGGGATATATATTTTTGATAAAAACTTATTAGTAAAATAATTATTTTATTCATAAAATCTCTAACGAAATTCTATTGCTTTTTCTTTTCTTTAAGAAAGGGCATAGATTTTCTTTGTATTGGTTTAAGTCTCCTGTTTGCTTCTTCTTTTTTATAAAAACAATTTCCCTTTATAAAAAGCCTTTCTAAGTCATAACATATCTCAAAATAGCTTGATTCCCTGATATTGTTTTTGGGCAGTACAATTATATCATATCCTGGAAGTAATTTCTTGTTTAACCGCCGGCCAGCTTCCTTTAGCCGTCTTTTTATCTTATTTCTAACCACTGCCTTTCCTGTCTCTTTTTTTACTATTGTACCCAGTCGGTTAAAATCATAATCGTTTTTCAAAATAAATATTATTAAATTCTTGCCTTCGATTCTTCTGCCTTCCGAAAAAACCTTCTTAAATTCACTGGTTTTTGACAATTTTCTCTTTATCAAAATTCCTCTTGTGTTTATAAAATTAATTATCCGGATACCGTAAGGCGCTTGCGTCCTTTTAAACGCCTTCTCTTTAATATCACGCGGCCGGCTTTTGTGCTCATTCTTTGGCGAAATCCATGTACTTTCAGTTTTTTTCTGGTGTTTGGTTGATAAGTACGCTTCATTTAACTAGCTCTCTCCTTCTTTGTTAAAATGTAGAATTTAAAATTCAATGAAAATTATATCTTTAATGCCCTCTAAATGTCAAGCTTGTGGGGAAAGTATCGAGTCAAGAAAGAGAAAAAAAATACAAAAAAGCAGTATTCTTCTTTTTGCCTAACTGCCTCATAAAAATTTAGACTAACGGGAAAATCCCGAAATTTTATTTTCGCTTTTAAGGCCCTCCATTTCGGGTAGATATTTAAACTTTTTTTGTCGGCTATTTTCCCACCCCCAGTTAATGCAGAAAAATATTTTTGCTTAATAAAAATATTTTTGCTATTATAAGTACAAAATAAATTGCATTTTTGCCTAAGTTATCCACAGATGTTAGTAAACTGTTAATAACTTCTTTAAGTCCTTTACTTTTAGCTGTTTAGTAATCTATAAATAAAGTATTAAAGTTTCTTTTTTTAAGGAAAATGTTAAAATTTAATAAAAAAACTCTCCTGGGGTTTTCCACAGCCAGCTGTTAACTTTGGGGAAAATTCATAAAACCCTCATAGCTTATAGGTTTTCGTAAATGGTTTATAGTTTAATAACCTTTTTTCACTCTATAAAACTTTTATAATCAAATTCAGATAAAAAAATATTTAATTGTACGGGAAGGTGTATGCATATGGAGTTTGCAGAGACTGAAGAACTGTGGAATAAAATTTTGGAAACAATTAAAGAAGAATTGAGCCCCCAGGCTTATAATAGCTGGTTCAGCCAAACAAAAGCTGTAAAATTCGGTGAAAACGAGTTGGTAATTTCTGCCCCCGGAGACTTTTGCAAAGACTGGTTAGAAAAACATTATACCGGCTTTATTAGAAATATTCTTAAAAGGACTCTTAACTCAGATGACAATTTAAAAATAGAGTTTAGGACAGTTGATCAAAAATTTTCCACTCTTTCCCGACCTGCCCCTAAAAAGAAAACTAAAAAAGAAGATACTTTTTTTAAAAATACCAGCCCTCTTTTAAATCCAAAATATACTTTCGATGATTTTGTAGTGGGTAATAGTAACCGCTTTGCCCACGCTGCCTGTCTTGCGGTAGCCCAGTCTCCGGCAAAAGCCTATAACCCACTTTTTATATATGGGGGAGTGGGTCTGGGTAAAACTCATTTAATACAGGCTATCGCTACTCATATTATGCAACACAGCGGTAAAACTAAAATTGAGGCTTTATATATATCATCAGAAAAATTTACCAATGAGTTAATTAATTCTATAAAAGATGGTTCTACCGCTGCCTTTCGTGAAAAATACCGCAGTGTAGACGTGCTATTAATTGATGATATACAGTTTTTAGCCGGAAAAGAGAGGACCCAGGAAGAATTTTTTCATACCTTTAATACTTTGTATGAGTCTGGTAAACAGATAGTGATTACCAGTGACCGGCCGCCAAAAGATATCACCACTTTAGAAGAACGGTTAATATCTCGTTTTGAATGGGGTTTAACAACTGACGTCCAAGAACCTGACTATGAAACCCGCATTGCTATTTTAAGAAAAAAAGCCCAGTCGGAAAATTTAAATGTGCCTAATGAAGTAATCGACTTTATCGCTGAGAAAATTCCTTCTAATATTAGGCAATTAGAAGGCGCCTTGACCAAACTAACTGCTTATTCTACTTTAACCAAAAAGGAATTGTCTGTTTTTTTAGCTCAGAATATACTAAAAGATATTATCCCCTTAGAAAATAAAAATATTTCTATTGGTCAGATTCAAAAAGCGGTAACAGATTACTACACTATTAAAGTTACTTCTTTATTATCTAAAAAAAGGACCAAAGATGTTGTTCTGGCCAGACAGGTTGCTATTTATCTCTCCCGGGAATTAACCGACCTATCTCTAACTTCAATAGGGGAAGCCTTTGGTAGAAGAGACCACACCACTATTATTCATTCTTACACCAAAATTAAAAATAAAATTGAAAATGATAAGAGTTTTAAAGGTATTATAAAAAATTTAGTTTTATCTATTAAAAATAGTTGATTGTTAATAACTTTTAAATAACCTGTTTAAAATTTTTAATAACTGGTTAAGTTTTTTTAAATAAAAATAAAAAGTGGGGAATATGTGGATATATTGAAAGTTTATCCTTAATTTTATCCACAGGATAATTATAATAAAATATGGGGTTTTATTTTTCTTTCCCCAATTTCAACAGTATTATTACTAATATTACTATATCTTTATTTAATTATTTAAGATAAAAGGAGTAGAAATATGAAAATTATTTGTTCTCAAGAAAGTTTATCACATGGTATTCAAACAGTACAAAAGGGAATATCTAGCAGAATTGGATTACCTATCTATAACGGAATACTTTTTGAAGCGAATGAAGACAATAAAGTTCATCTATTTGCTACTGATTTAGAAATTGGGATTGATTGTTATATCCCTGCCCAGGTTATCAAAACTGGTTCTACGGTTATTCCCAGCAGAATAATAAGTGAACTAATTAAAAAATTTCCTGAAGGAAAAATAGAAATAGAGTGTTTAGATGGTAATATCACTACTGTTAAAGAAAATAATTCTAACTATAAAATATTAGGTTTTTCAGCAGAAGAATTTTCTAATTTTCCAGAAATAAAAATAAGAGCCAAAACTAAACTGAACCAAAAATTATTTAAAGAAGCTATTCAGCAAGTTATATTTGCTACATCGCGTGACGAAAATAGAACTTTTTTAAATGGAGCTCTATTTAAAATAAAGGATAATAAAATAGAAATAATTACCACTGATAGTCATAGATTATCTCTTAAAAACATTGAGCCGATAGAAATAAAAAGTCTTTTAGTTGAAGGGGTAGAAGTTATTATTCCTTACCGGGCCCTTTCAGAATTATCCAGACTCCTTTTAGATAATAAGGAAGTGTTTACCGAAGTCAGAATTGGAGAAAAACAGATTCTGTTTATTTTATTTCCCGACGGTCAAAAGAACAGTATAAGAATATATTCCCGATTAATAGAAGGCCAATTTCCTGATTACCACCAAATTGTTCCAAATTCCTTTAAAACTGAAATAAAAGTGAACACCGAAGAGTTTAAGGATAAAATGGAAAGAATTTCTCTTTTTGTAAGGGAAGACCTAAATACGGTAAAGATAGAAGCCGCCAATAAAAAAGATAGCCAAAAAGAGGAAAGATGCGAGATAATTCTAAAAGCGGAGAGCCCAAGCACCGGAGAAGCTTCTGAGAAGATTTCCTGTTTAAAAAAAGGAGGAGACATTGCTATAACCTTCAACACTAATTATATTTTAGACGTGCTGAAGATAATAAAAAAAGAAAACACTATAATAAAATTGAACGACCCGCTCAATCCGGTAATTATTACACCAGACAAAGACAAAGACTATACTTATATTTTGATGCCGGTAAGGACAGATTAATTAGTCGTTGGCGAATAAACCTAGCGTGGAGCGTTTAGCGTACAGTCTTAGATTAATAAAATTTATCCTAACCTTTTTCCGCATCGCGTATTACGTATCGAGTAGCACGTTAATAAAATAAGATTCAGGCGTAGGGGCACAATTCATTGTGCCCTTTCTAATACTGCTTGTCCTTTGTCTCTTGTGAACGTTTAGTATTACGCCCCTACTGTTCCTTCTTTGATAATTATCTTTTGTAGGGGGCGGATTTATCCGCCCCGGGTTATTTGGTATTTTTTTAACGGGTTCGATTCATCGAACCCGTACCTTAATTCAGAGCCAGGCGAGTCTATCCTTTAGGCACGACGCACCGTGCCCCCACACTGACCCGTTATTTATTCTTTAAATCAATTAACCAGGCAAGCAACTAACTATATAACCAAATATATTCGCTCTACGTTAGCTCTCTCCACACTATACAATATTTCTTCTTTACGATATACTATAGGTAATATATAAACACAGAAGAGGAAGAAAAAAAATTGTATTTTAAAAAAGTGAGGTTGAAAAACTACCGGAATTTTTCCAATCTATCTATTGACCTTGATTCCAATCTTAATATTTTTATTGGAAATAACGCCCAGGGCAAGACTAACTTATTAGAAGGATTAAATTTAATAATTAAAGGAAGCTCTTATAGAACAAAAGAGGACAGGGAAGCAATAAAGTGGAACAACGAAAGCGCCTATCTATTTGGGGAAATAAACAAAGATGACGAAAATATTCAAATAGCCTTAGCCTTAGAGAAGAAGTCAGAGGACTTTTATAAAAATAAACTGATTAAAACAATAAAAATAAACCAAAATATTCAAAAAAAAGCTGTTTTAAATAAAGAATTTAAAGGGGTGGTGTTTTCTCCCGAGCACCTGCAAATAATAAAAGGCGCCCCCTCTTTAAGAAGAAAATTTTTAGATGAGCAGATTTCCCAAGTTTACCCTCTATACTATAAATATCTTTCGGAATATTATAGAATTTTAGGACACCGCAACAATATATTAAAGAAAGAAATTAATCAAAAAAAGAAGAAAGAAAAACTTCTTATATGGGATCCCCGGTTAATAGAGAGGGGATCTTTTTTAATTTTAACCAGAATTAAATTTATAAAAAAGATAAACCGCCTGGCTTATAAATTTCATCAAAAAATTACCAAAGAAAAAGAAAATATAAAGCTAACCTACCAAAGTAATATATTAAAAGACCAAGAAGAAAACATTTCTTCGATAAATAAAGAATTTAAAGATAAATTAGAAGAACACAGAGAGAAAGAGATAGAACAGAGAGCCACCTTGCTCGGCCCTCACCGGGATGATTTTTCAGTATATATCAACGGGTTCAATATTGCCTCTTACGGCTCCCAAGGCCAGCTGCGAACAGTTGTTTTGTCTCTGAAATTATCCGAAGTAGAACTAATTAAAGAAAAAGAGGGGGTTTATCCCATATTTTTTTTAGATGATGTTATGTCAGAATTAGATGAAGACAGAAGGCATTTCTTATTAGGATTAATTATTGACAAAAAGGTCCAGACTTTTATTACCAGTATAAATCTAGACTACTTTAATAGTAATATTAAAGAAAAAAGCAGGATATTTAAAATAGAAGAGGGGAAGGTAACCAGCCCATGAAAAAGAAAGAAATAATTCCCTTAAAGCAAGCCTTGGAAGAATTTTTTAAAGAGAAAAAATGGAGCAAAAAGATAAAAGGGTATCAAATAATTAGTAATTGGGAGAATCTGGCAGGTAAGGAGATTGCCCAATCTTCCCAGCCAATTAAAATACAGGACAAGTGCCTTTTTTTGGCTGTAAAAAGCAATGTTTGGGCCAACGAACTGAATTTAAGAAAAGGAGAGCTTATTGAAAAAATCAACCGGGAAGCGGGGGAAAATATAATTTCTAACATCCTGTTTAAGGTTCGAAGGCCTCAGTTTAAAAATAGTTGAACGGAGGTTTAAGGAACACTAAAGAGAGGGGGCGAATTTTGACATAAGCGCTATAATATAGTAAAATTAGTTAGGTTTTTAGAATAATAAATTGAATCTTTACAATAAATTATAAAAATAAAAACCGTGGTGCTAAGCCGCGGTTTCATTTTGATAGGAGCTTGTACTATTGCCAAAAAGGAAAAAGAAAACTAATAAAACAAATAACCAATACACTTCTAAGCAGATACAGGTCTTAGAGGGCTTAAAGGCCGTCAGAAAAAGGCCCAGCATGTATATCGGGAGCACTTCCAGTAGAGGATTGCATCATCTTGTAGACGAAGTAGTAGACAACAGTATTGATGAAGCGATGGCCGGCTATTGTAAAAAAATAGAAGTGGTCATCCACTCGGACAACAGTGTTACCGTAACCGATGACGGGCGGGGGATCCCGGTAGATATTCACAAAGAAACAAAGTTGCCGGCGGTAACCATAGTAATGACCAAACTTCACGCCGGAGGTAAGTTTGGCGGAAGCGGATATCGGGTCACCGGCGGACTGCACGGGGTAGGCATTTCAGTTGTAAATGCTCTTTCAGAATGGTTGGAAGTAGAGGTATATCGAGATTCAGGAATATTTTTTCAGAGATTTGAAAAGGGGGACGCCGTATCCGGCTTAGAAAAAACGGGAAGATCTTCCCGCACCGGAACTAAAATTACCTTCAAGCCTGATCCGGCTGTTTTTGAAGACACCACCTTTAATTTTGATAATATTACCCACCGGTTAAGAGAAATTGCTTTTTTAAATGCCGGGGTCAAGATTAATTTAAAAGATGAAAGGGAAGAGAATAAAGAAGTTTCTTATAAATACACCGGAGGGATAAGTGAATTTGTCAGCCATCTAAACAAAAACAAAGACCTTTTATTTCCAAGGCCCATCTGTTTTACCGGGAAGAAGGATGATATAGAGGTAGATGTCGCGTTACAGTATAATGATGGTTATACAGAAAATATCCTTTCTTTTGCCAATAATATAAATACGGAAGAAGGCGGAACCCATTTAGCAGGATTTAAAGCGACTATAACCAGAATAATAAACGATTATGCCCGTAACAATTTATTGCCCAATGGTAAAAAATTATCTTTAAAAGAAGGAGAAAACAATCTTTCCGGCAATGATGTAAGAGAGGGCTTGACCGCCGTAATTAGCGTAAAACTATTAAACCCTCAGTTTGAAGGCCAGACTAAAACCAAACTGGGAAATAGCGAGGTAAGGGGGGTAGTATCTTATGTTGTCGGAGAAGGACTAAACAATTTCCTTAACGAGAATCCAAGTGTGAGCAAGAAGATACTGGCTAAATCCATTTCTGCATTAAGCGCCAGGGAGGCAGCCAGAAAAGCTCGAAATCTAATCCGTCAAAAAAACGGAATATTAGGATTGGGGACTCTTCCCGGAAAATTAGCTGATTGCTCGGAAAAAGACCCCTTGTTCAGAGAGATATTTTTGGTAGAGGGTGATTCCGCTGGAGGCTCTGCCAAACAAGGGAGAGATAGAAGATTTCAGGCCATTCTCCCCTTAAGGGGCAAAATTCTAAATGTAGAAAAATCACGTTTGCATAAAATATTAGATAACAACGAAATAAGATCTATGGTTACCGCTTTAGGCATAAACATCGGGGAAGATTTAGACATCGAAAAACTAAGATATCATAAGGTTATTATTATGACTGATGCAGATGTCGACGGAGCCCATATAAAAACCTTGCTTTTAACCTTTTTCTTCCGTTATATGAAACCGTTAATCGAAAGAGGGAATGTTTATATTGCCCAGCCCCCTCTCTACAAAATTGAACATAATAGAGAAAGTCATTATTTGTTTGACGAGCAGGAGTTAAACGATAAATTGAAAGAGATAGACGGTAATCCTCGAATTCAGAGGTATAAGGGTTTGGGAGAAATGAATCCTGAGCAGCTATGGGAGACCACCATGAATCCGGGAAACAGAGTTTTAAAGAGAATAGAGCTGGAAGATAATATAGAAGCGGAAACTATGTTTACGGTTTTAATGGGGGACAAAGTTGAGCCCAGAAAAGATTTTATATATCAACACGGCTTAGAAGTGAAGGATTTGGATTTTTAATTCGTATCGCGTATCGCGTATCGCGCGAAAAAAGAGGGAGTCAGGAGCCAGAAGATAAGATAGTATCGAGCATAAAATACAGTAATGAGTGATATATAATGAGTAACAAGGAAAGAGTTATAAAGTTAAGCGGTTAGTTGAGGATTTAGTATTAAACCAGCCAACCAATTAACCAGCTAACTAACTAACCAATACTGACGGCTAAATTGATTGGTGATTGGAGAATTATGAAGGAAGAAGAAAAAGAAGATAATTTAGATAATAGCAAAGAAGAAAAAGAAGAGCGCAAAGAAGAATTAATAGAAACATCCAGGGATTTACTCACTGATATCGGAGAGGAGATAAAAGAAGCCTATCTCAGTTACGCCATGAGCGTAATAGTGGGGCGGGCTTTGCCTGACGTCCGTGATGGGTTAAAACCGGTTCATCGCCGGGTATTATATTCTATGGAAAAAATGGGCAACACGCCAGATAAACCTTATAAAAAATCCGCTCGAATAGTAGGAGACATAATTGGCAAATACCATCCCCATGGCGATATAGCAGTATATGATACAATTGTAAGAATGGCCCAGGATTTTTCCTTTCGTTATCCTTTGGTTGATGGTCAGGGAAATTTTGGTTCGATAGACGGCGACTCCGCAGCCGCCCAAAGATATACCGAAATTCGAATGTCAAAGATTGCCCAGGAATTATTAACTGATATAGATAAGGAAACGATTGACTTTGCTCCCAATTATGATAATTCCCTTAAAGAGCCGAGAGTTTTACCGGCAAAAGTTCCCCAACTTTTACTTAATGGTTCTTCGGGAATTGCCGTAGGAATGGCCACAAATATCCCTCCGCATAATTTAGGAGAAGTAGTTGATGGAACAGTAATGATAATCGAAAACCCACAAGTTTCCACAAAGGAATTAATGACCGCAATTAAGGGCCCTGATTTTCCCACCGGCGGCATAATTTGCGGTAGAGCGGGAATAAGGAGCGCCTATGAAACCGGGAAGGGAATCATAAAAATGCAGGCTGCAGTATTTACCGAAGGAGCAGATGGCGGGAAAAACGAAGGCAAGAAAAATCCCCGCATAGTAATCAAAGAAATACCTTATCAAGTAAACAAAGCAAAGTTAATAGGGGATATTGCCCAGCTGGTTCAGGATAAAAAGATTCTTGATATTACCAATTTAAGGGACGAGTCAGACAGAAAGGGGATGCGGATAGTTGTTGAATTAAACAGAAGTGCTAACGTTGATATAGTACTGAACAATCTGTATAAGCATACCAAGATGAAAACCTCCTTTGGGATTAATAATTTAGCAATTTCTGAAGGCCGCCCCAAACTCTTTAATTTAAAAGAGATGCTAGTATGCTTTTTGGCCCACCGTAAAGAGGTGGTGGAAAGAAGAACCAGATACGAATTAAGAAAAGCCAGAGAAAGAGCCCACATTTTAGAAGGGTTGAAAATTGCCCTGTCTAATATTGATGAAGTAGTGCAGATTATAAAAAAATCAGATAATGTAAAAACAGCGCACGCCAAGCTGAAAAGCAGGTTTGGATTGAGTGATGTTCAGGCACAGGCCATTTTAGATATGAGGCTGCAGCGTCTTACATCTTTGGAGACCGAAAAGATCTTGGAAGAATATTTAGAATTAATAAAACGCATTGCCTATTTGGAAGATATATTACAAAACGAAAAGAAGCTCATGTTGATAATTAGAGACGAGCTGTTGAAGATGAAGGAGAAATACGGTGATGAAAGAAGGACTGAGATAGTAGAAGACGAAGGAGATTACGAGATTGAAGACTTCATTAGTTTAGAGGACATTGTAATAACCTACACCCGGGACGGATACCTTAAGCGACTTCCATTAAGTACTTATAGAAAACAGAGGAGGGGAGGAAAAGGTAAAATTGGAATGACCACTAAATTAGAAGACCTTGTAGACCAGGTGTTTGTTACCACCAACCTTCATGATATCTTATTTTTTACCAGCAAAGGGATAGTTTATAGAAGGAGAGCATATCAGATTCCCGAGGGGGGGAGAACTTCCCGGGGGGTTGCAGCAATCAATTTGTTAGGCATTGAAAAAGGTGAACACATCACCACTCTTATTCCTATAGAAAGTGATGAATTGGCAGAATCAAAAGAAGAAAATAACGAAAAGTGTCTGTTCATGGCTACCAAAAAAGGGAAGATAAAAAAAGCTTCTCTTTCTCTTTTTTCCAACTTAAGAAATATCGGAATTATTGCCCTGCGGCTCTTACCCGATGATGAATTAATCGGAGTAAAGCTTGCCGAGGACAATGAACACGTTATTTTAACTACTAAGCACGGAAAATCTATCCGTTTTTCGGGAGATCCAATAAGATCCATGGGGAGAATTACCTTTGGGGTGAAAGGTATAATTTTAAAGCCTGAAGATTCTCTTGTAAATATTAGTTTGGTTCCGCCGGATACGGATAAATACTTATTGTTAGTCACCGAGAAAGGATATGCCAAAAGAACAGACTTAAAGAAATTTAGGGAATTTAGTAACCGAGGCGGCCAAGGATTAAAGTCTATCGGGATTACTGAAGAAAAAGGCTTGGTAGTAGATGTTAAAGTAGTGAGCGAAGAAGACGAACTGGTGTTAATCAGCCAACAGGGGATTGTTATCCGGGTCTCGGTTAAAGAGATTCGTCATACCGGGAGATACTCGCGGGGAGTTAGGGTAATGAACCTTGCTCCGGAAGATAATGTGGCCAGCGTTGCCCTGGTATCAAGTGAAAATATTGACCTAAACTAAACAAGTTTAGAAAAACAAAAAAAAAGATACCAATCCAGTGAAATTTTGACAAAATTAAATTCGAGTGCTAAAATTATATAAAATTAATAACAGGCCGATGATGGGAAGAGTAGGTTGGAATTTTACTGCAGAATTTTTCGACTGAAGACCATCCCGAAGGCTTAAGATGAATCTTATAAAAAGAGTAAATCTTACGGGAGAAGACCCTTACAGCTTACAAGAGAGTTCTGAAAATATTTATTTCAGAGAAATAAAGTGGAACCGCGAAAATCTTTCGTCTTTATATTTAACATATAAGGCGAAAGATTTTTTTATATACTAACGACTAATCTGAAAGGTTGGTAGATAATTATGAAAAAAGAGACCATAAACATTGGGATATTAGGATTAGGCACAGTAGGTCAGGGTACCCTTAAGATTTTGCAGGAGAATAGAGAGTTTATCGAGCAAAAGATATATCCCAAAAAAATAGTATTAAAGAAATTAGCAGATAAAGACAAAACCAAAATTCTTCCCGACAAAAAGCTCTATAAAATTTTTACTGATTCTGCCGAAGAAATAATAAATGATCCGGAAATAGATATTGTAGTAGAGACCATGGGCGGTTTTGAGCCGGCAAAAAGTTTGATTATACAAGCCCTTGGGTCAGGAAAACACGTAGTTACTGCCAACAAAGAAGTGATAACCAAAGCAGGGTATGAAATTTTAGATTTAGCCCGGAAACATAAGGTGCGATTTCTTTTTGAGGCCAGCGTGGCAAGCGGTATCCCTATCATCGGTGCTTTTACTCACTCCCTTACTTCTTATAAATTGAAGGAGATAATAGGAATTTTAAATGGAACTACCAATTATATCCTCACCAAGATGAGTGAAGAGGGCAAAGATTACGAAGAAGCTTTAAAAAAGGCTCAGGAGAAGGGATATGCCGAGGCCGATCCCAGCAAAGACATTGATGGGTTTGATTCCTTTAACAAGATATTTATTCTTTCTGCTATTGCCTTCAGGGCAAAGATTAATCCGGACAATATCTATTATGAGGGAATAAAAAATATTTCTAAGCTGGATATTGAATATGCCCGAGAGTTGGGTTATACAGTTAAACTCCTGGCTTTGGCCCGGAATACAGGTACGGATTTAGACATAAGGGTTCATCCGGCATTAATACCCCAAAAGCATACTTTAGCTAATATTGGTGGCGCCTACAATGGAATTTTGGTTCGGGGAGGGGATTTTGGAGATTTAACCTTTTCTGGTCTGGGGGCCGGGGCTTTGCCTGCGGGAAGCATGATTGTCAGTGATATAGTAGAGATAATTAAAAATTATGATAATTACCATAACCAGTATAATTGTTTTGAGAAGAAGAAGATCAGAGATTTTAGTCAAACTTATTCTCCTTATTATTTAAGGATCAGAGTAAAAGATAGACCCGGGGTTTTAGCTGAGATTGCCGGTGTTTTCGCTCGGAAAAAAGTCAGCTTTCTTTCGGTTATACAGAAGGGAGAGGCCGGAGAAGTAGCAGATATTGTTTTCTTAACCCATCAGGCCAAAGAAGGCAATGTCCAGGAGGCTTTAAAGGAAGTTGCCAGCTTAGAATGCGTAGAAAAAATATGCAGTGCCATCAGAGTGGTGGAAATTTAACTAGTCGTTAGCAAGACAGTCGTTTCGCCTGTTTATAATGTCATTGCGAGTCCTGATTTATCAGGGCGCGGCAATCTCATCTAATAACTAAAAACTAGTTTTGTATTTTGCATTTAATACTAACGACTATTCACTATTCACTAACGACTAAATAAGGGAGAAAATCTATGATAAAAATTCGAGTTCCGGCAACTACCGCCAATTTAGGTCCTGGTTTTGATTGTCTGGGGCTGGCTTTAAAATTATATTTAAATCTGGAGATAGAAGAGACAGAAGAGGGTTTTGTTGTTGAATACCAGGGAGAAGGAGCGGAAAAGTTTTCGGCCAAAAAGAAAGAGGATACCCTAATCTGGAAATCTATAAACCTGGTTCTAAAAAGAACTCATAAAGATATCTACAAAAAGGGATTAAAGATAAAAGCACTCAATGAAATACCCGTTACCAGAGGATTAGGCAGTAGTGCATCGGCAATAATAGGGGGAATAGTGGGAGCAGCCAGACTCTATAATATTGATTTAACTAATCAGGAGATCCTTGAGCTGGCTCTCTCTTTAGAAGGGCATATGGATAATATTGTCCCTGCTCTAATTGGGGGGCTTACCTTAGCTTATAAAACAGGAAAAGAGGAGATAAAGTGGACCAGGATAGAAACACCGCTTGATTTACGAATTGTGCTGGCGATACCGGAATTCACTTTAAATACAGAAAAGATGAGGAAAGTTTTACCCCAAAAAGTAGCTTTGCCTGAGGCGATATTTAATTTAAGCAGGTCTGCTCTTTTGGTCAACGCCTTGCAAAATTCAGATTGGGAAGTGTTGGCTGAGGCCATGGAAGACAGACTGCATCAGCCCTACAGGACACCCTTTATCCCGGGAATTGAGGATATGTTTTTAAAAATAAAAGAAACGGGCTTAGCGGGTGTTGCCTTAAGCGGTTCCGGACCGTCGGTAGTTTCCCTAACCAAAGTGGGTTCAGAGGAAGTAATAAGCAAGATAATGAAAGACGCTTTTTTAAACTCGGGGATAACCTGCCGTATCCTGGTATTAGAGGCAGATTTAGACGGAACAAAATTAATAGCGTAGAATGTTTAGCGTACAGTGTATAGGAAAATTAGTATATAGTGAAGAGGCCAGAATTCAGTAGCTAGAATCCAGAATAAATTCTTATCTCGTGAATCGTATCTCGTTTAGGATTAGCTAGTTGGTATTATAGTTAACCAGTTAAAATACAGGTTACAAGTTGCAGGTTGCGAGCTACAAATTTGGAAAAAGCCTTTATGGTGAACTGAAATCTAAAAACTAATTTTGTATTTAATGCTAACGACTATTCACTATTCACTAACGACCGAATTAAGAGGAGAGAATTTTTTACTGATGAATAAAATCATAGTGCAAAAATACGGAGGAAGCTCGGTAGCAGATATTGACCGGGTTAAAAAAGTAGCCGAAAAAATAGTAGAAAGAGCAAAAGAGGGGAACAGAGTGGTGGTAGTAGTCTCGGCGATGGGGAAGACCACCGATGAATTAATCAAGATGGCTGGTAAAATTACCTCCTCTCCCAATGAACGAGAATTAGATATGCTAATTTCTACCGGCGAACAGGTTTCTATTGCCTTACTAACTATGGCTATTCACTCCCTGGGTAGGGAAGCCATTTCTTTTACCGGAATGCAGGCAGGGATTGTTACCAATGCCGTTCATACTAAGGCCAAGGTTACTGCTATAAACCATAAAAAGCTAAAATCAGCCTTAGAAAAAGGTAAAATAGTTATCGTAGCCGGTTTCCAGGGTATTGATGCCAATGGTGATATCACTACTTTGGGTAGAGGAGGATCAGATACTACTGCTATTGCCCTGGCCGCCCAGCTGGAGGCAGACGGATGTGAAATCTATACCGATGTCGATGGAGTATACACTGCTGATCCCAGAATTGTCCGCACAGCCCGTCGAATTCCGGTAATTTCCTATGACGAGATGGCCGAGATGGCCAGTTTAGGGGCCAGAGTAATGCACTACAGGGCTATAGATTTAGCCAGAAATTATAAAGTAAAAATTTTAGTTAAATCGTCTTTTGTTCCGGGAGAAGGTACGCTTATAAAGGAGGTAGACCCGATGTTAGAAAGAGTAATCGTAAGGGGAGTAACCCAGGAGATCAATGTAGGTAAAATTGTAGTCCAGGGGGTTCCGGATGTTCCCGGCGTAGCTTATAAATTATTTAAAGCCTTAGCCGAAGAAGAGATAATTGTAGATATGATTATCCAAAGTTCTCATCGTAACGAGATCAATGATATAGCCTTTACCGTTGCTATAAGTGATTTTAACAAAACTATCAAAATTACCAAGCGGTTAGCAGAAAAGATCGGGGCTGAAGGAGTAATATCAGAACCGGAGGTAGCCAAAGTTTCCATTGTGGGAGCAGGCATTACCAGCGACCCGGCTATAGCCGCCAGGATGTTTGGTGCTTTAGCCAAAGAAGGGATAAATATAGATATGATTAGCACTTCCGGAATCAGAATATCCTGTCTGATCAGTGCTTCACGCATAGAAGATGCGGTAAGGGCAATCCATAAAGAATTTAATTTAGATAAAGCAGGTGAAGAAAAATGAAAAAATATAATGTAGCTGTCGTAGGAGCTACCGGAGCGGTAGGAGAAGAGATGAGATTAGTTTTAGAAGAGAGAAAATTTCCGGTGGAAAAATTAAACCTCTTCGCCTCTGGTCGTTCAGCAGGCAGAGTATATAAATTTAACGGAGAAAAAATTACAGTCCGGGAGCTAAAGGAAGATTCTTTTCTCGGGATTGATATTGCCCTTTTTTCAGCCGGTGATGAAGTAAGTGCCCGTTTTGCCCCCCTGGCAGTCCGGCAGGGTACGATAGTGATAGACAATTGTAAATATTTCCGTATGGATCCCAATGTTCCTCTGGTAGTTCCGGAAGTGAATCCTGATGATTTAAAATGGCACAAGGGGTTAATCGCTAATCCCAACTGTTCTACCATTCAGATGGTGGTGGCTTTAAAACCTGTCTATGATGAAGTGGGGATAGAAAGAGTTATTGTGGCAACTTATCAGAGCGTTTCCGGAACCGGGAAAGAAGCCATAGAAGAACTAAAAAATCAAGCCTCCTCTATTGCTAAAGGCGAAGAATTTGAAATCAAAGCTTATCCTTATCAGATAGCTTATAATGCGCTCCCCCATATCGGTTCTTTTGAAGAAAATGGCTATACTTCTGAAGAAATGAAGATGTTAGATGAAACCAGAAAAATATTGGGAGATAATAATATCCGAGTAGCTGCTACCACGGTGAGAGTCCCGGTCTATCGGGCTCATTCGGAAGTAATCCACATAGAAACTAAAAAGAAAATTTCTGTGCAAAAGGCCCGAGAAATATTGGGAGCTTTCCCCGGGATTAAAGTAATTGACAATCCGGAAAAATTAGAATATCCCCTACCTTTATTTGCCGAAGGGACAGATGAAGTCTTTGTAGGCAGAATCAGAGAAGACATCTCTACCGAAAACGGTCTGGTGATGTGGGTGGTATCCGATAACCTGCGAAAAGGTGCTGCCCTAAACGCCGTCCAAATCGCCGAACAGCTAATAAAATGACAGAGAAAAACCTACCAGAGGACGGTCCTCTGGTAGGTTTTATTTTTATAATATGAATGGAGAGTAACCATGAAACTTATAGATAAAGTTGTGGTAATAACCGGTTCAACCCGGGGGATAGGCAGGGCAATTGCCTGGTCTTGTGCCCAGCATGGTGCCAGGGTAATAATTTCTTCCCGCAAAGAATCAGCAGTTAAAAAAACTTGCGAAACGTTTCGGAAAGAAAATTTTAAAGTATCCGGAATAAAAGCGAATGTTGCTGTTAATGCCGACCTGATAAAATTATTTAATCATTCAGTAGAAACCTGGGGGCAGATAGATGTGTGGATAAATAATGCCGGACTATCCGCAGGAATGCGGTTTTTCGATGAATTAAGTGAAGAAGAAGTTAAAGAAATAGTAGATGTAAACATTACGGGAACTATGCAGGCCTCTCGGATAATTATTCCTTATTTTATTAAACAGGAAAAAGGAATTTTAATTAATATGGGTGGTCTGGGAAGTAGGGGAGAAAAATCTCCTCATTTAACTTCTTATGCAGTTACTAAAGCAGCGGTTACCAGTTTTACTAAGAATTTAGCCGAAGAATACAAAGAACATCCTATCTCCATTCACATGATAATTCCCGGTATGGTCGAAACCGATTTTTATAATGATATCAAAGCAAGCCCCAAGTTAACTAAAGATTTACAGAATTTACCTTATGCCCTGGAGGCCTTCGGTGTGCCCATCGAAGAAGTAGGGAAATTATGTGTAGAAATTGCTGCTCAGGAACCCGGAAAAGTCACCGGAAAAACTTATTCACTGTTGCGCGGAAAAAGGTTGATGAGAGGGATTGCATTGATGATTTGGTACCGATTATCCGGTAAAATGAAATAAGAAAAACCTACCAGGGGACGGTCCTCTGGCAGGTTTTATACATTTTTTCCTCAAAAAATTCCCCCGAAAAATTATTCTTTACAATTTCTTTTATGGTATAATGTTAATTCAATTTTATAGACACATTCACATTATTTTTAACCGGAGGAAACAATTGTTGCTGAGTAGTAAAAATATTCATATATTAAAAAAGGGCGGAAAAGAAATTTTGTTAGTAGGTACTGCCCATGTCTCTAAAGACAGTGCTCGGGAAGTGAAAGAATTAATTGAGCAAGAAAAACCGGATAGTGTCTGCGTAGAATTATGTCCTGCCCGCTATAACAGTATAAACAATCGGAACAAATGGA
>JAUVOA010000191.1 GCA_030599445.1 Atribacterota bacterium
CAACCGGAATCGATGCAGTAATTTTAGTTATTGATGCCAATGAAGGCTGGATGCCCCAGACCGAAGAACATTTCCAAATTGTAGATTTACTTGATATAAAATACGGCATCATTGTCATAACTAAAATCGATTTGGTAGACCAAACCAGATTAAATTTTGTGGAAAAACAGATTAAAGAAAGGTTAAAAAACACCGCCCTGGTCAACGCGCCCATAGTAAAAGTAAGTACGGTAAAAAATATAGGAATTGACCGGATAAAATCAGCCATCCAGGATTTAATCCCCCGGATGAAACCAAAAGGAGATATTGGAAAACCGAGACTATCTATCGACCGGGTCTTTAATATTAAAGGAAGCGGTACAGTAGTTACCGGTACTTTGATAGGAGGAACTCTCCACCAGGGGATGGAAGTAACCATTTTTCCTTCTTATAAAAAAATCCGCCTTAGAAGCTTGCAAACCTACAAAGAAAAAGTAGAAAAAGCCTTCCCTGGAAGTAGAGTAGCTCTCAATTTAGTAGGAATGGAAAAAAATGAACTGCACAGAGGAGACATTGTCTTTGGAACCAAGCAGATTAAAGCCAGTAAGAATATAGATGTCCGGATACAGCTTCTCCCCCAGCTTAAAAAATATTCTTTAGCAAATAGATCGGAATTAGTTTTCTTCACCGTGACAAAAGAGATTTTGGCTAAAATATTTTTTTCCGAAACGAAGCCCCTTAGGCCCGGCGAAAAAGGATTTGCTCAACTTCGCTTTAAAGAACCGCTGGCAACTTATTTGGGAGACCGCTTTATCTTAAGAATACCCAGCCCTCCCAAAACCATTGGCGGGGGATTGATTGTCGATCCTTTAGCCCACAAACACCATTTTAAAGATAAAGATGTCCTTCATTTTTTTCAAAAGAGAGTAAAATTTGACTTGAGAGAATTAGTTTTAACTGAATTAAAAAAGCATGTTCTTATTAAAAAAGGTAATTTATTAATTAATAGCAATTATGCTCATTCAGAAATTAGGGAAGTAGTTGAATTATTGACAAAAGAAGGTGAAATAATCACTACTAATTCCTGTATAATTGATAAAAACTACTGGCAGGAGCAAATAATAAAATTTATGAACAGGTTAAACCGGGAATATGAACTTTATCCTTTACAAACCGGTTTTCCCTTAAATAAATTTCAGAGTTATTTCCATTATTTGAAAACGGAGATATTTAATCATTTAATAGATTCCTTGATTAATACAGATAAAGTAGGTTTAAAAAAGGGAATAATATTTTTACTCTCCCGCAAATCTAAAATTTCTTCACAGCAAAAAGCATTAATCTCTAAAATATTAAATATTCTGAAAGATAACCCCACTAATCCTCCTAATGAAAAAACACTTATTTCCCAAATTGCCGGGGGCAAAGAAATAATAGATTTTTTAATCCAAGAAGGGGAAATTATTAAATTAGGCGACGGAATTTTACTTGAAAGTAAAAATTATGATATTATGAAAAACAAATTAATAGATTTTTTAAAAATAAATGGCTCTATCTCTATTGCCCAGGTTCGGGAATTGTTGGGAATAAGCCGAAAATATATTATTCCTCTGCTTAATAAGATGGATGAGGAAAAAATCACTCAACGTAAAGAAAATGTTAGAATATTAAAAACTAAACTTGGCTAATCTATCAGAAAGGAGACAGAAAAGGTTTGACAGACAAAAGGAAATTAACCCAAATGGTTTCTGCTGCCGGATGAGCAGCCAAATTAAATCCTAAAGATCTCGGTGAGGTCTTAAAAAAAATTAATGTTTTAAAAGATAATAATTTATTGGCCGGGTTTGAAAAATATGAAGATGCAGCGGTTTATCGATTTAGCGATAAGCAGGCTCTTATTTTTACCCTGGATGTTATTACACCGATAGTTGATGACCCATATACTTTTGGACAAATCGCAGCAGCTAACGCCCTGAGCGATATCTTTGCCATGGGAGCAAATCCTTTAATGGCTTTAAATATAGTTGCCTTTCCCGAAGATAGATTAGATGATCTCGGGCTTATTTTAAAGGGAGGGGCAGAAAAAGTTGCGGAAGCCGGTGCTCTTTTAGTGGGCGGACATACCATAAAAGATAAAGAACCAAAGTACGGTTTAGCTGTAGTGGGATTAATCCCTCCCCAGGATTTTATTTATAATGATTCTACTCAGGAAGGGGACTTGCTGATATTAACCAAACCTTTGGGGACGGGAATATTATCTACTGCCCTTAAGGGTGATATTGCCGAACCAACGGCCTTAAAAGAAACTATTTGTTGGATGACTAAGTTAAATCGGCTTTCCAAAGAATTATTAAAATTACCCATACATGGTCTGACCGATATCACCGGTTTTGGCCTGATCGGACATTTAAGTGAGATGCTGACTAAAAATAATTTGGGGGCTGAATTGTGGATTAATGATATTCCTGTAATAAATGACCTGGATAAGTATATTTCTATGGGAATGATTCCGGGTGGGACATTGAAAAACAAGGAAATTTACTCCTGTTCTGTAGAAACAAAACCGGGCATTTCTTCAGAACAAGAAATCGCCCTTTATGATGCCCAGACTTCGGGTGGATTATTGTTATCTATCAAGCCTGAACAGGCCGAAAAAGCAAAAGAATTGCTGTTCCAACAAGAATTTACTTCTAGCCAAATTATTGGTAAAGTCATAGAAGTTTCCTCGGGAAGAAAAATTAAAATAATATAAGTTGAAAAGCAAATAAAAAAGGGACGGTCTATTTTTTTTGGGTCATTATCTTTAAGAAATGGTAAAAAATAGACCGTCCCTTTTTTATTTGCTTTTTATTTGACAAAAATATTTTTTTGTATTATAATCACTACTAATATAATAGTAAAGGTAGTAATTACTCAAATAACCCTCAAGAAGGTTATGCAAATTCTTGAAGGAAGTATGAGTTTTGTGGAATGGAAAGGAGGTGATTATCATTAGAAATAAGAAATTATTACTCAGCTTAAGCGTATTTTTTATTGCATTTTTATTTACAGGTTGTTTCCTTTTCAATAGTTCACCGGTTATTGAATCCGATCCGGTAACTACTGCAAAAGAGGGGGCTGTATATACTTATTATGTAGAAGCTACCGACCCCAATGAAGATACTCTAACTTATTCCCTGACTACTAGTCCCACCGGTATGACTATTAATTCTACCACCGGAGTAATTACTTGGACTCCAACAGAAGACCAAGTTGGTGAAAATGAAGTCGTGGTAGAAGTATCAGATGGTAGCAAATCAGCAACCCAATCATTTACCATTACAGTTGATGAAACTTTGCTTACTTCGATAGAAGTGCTCCCTCCCATTATGGAAATACCTGCAGGTAGCTCAAAGACAATAACTTCTGTTACCGCTCATTATGATAATAGTACTTCTGCCGATATAGCACTTAGCGCTTGTACATATGTATCAGGTAGCACCAATGTTACGGTCACAAATGGAAAAATTGATGTATCTGCATCATGTTCAGCATCTACTGTAACTATTACTGTAAATTATTCAGAAGGCGGGGTACTAAAAAGTGATACCGTAATCGTTACTGTTCCTGCTCCTGCTAGTGGCGGATGAGGATAATAAATTCTACCGGTAGTTTACCGGTAAAAATCTAAAATAAAACCTTTCTAAAAATTTAAAATTAATTTAATATTAATGTTGACAAATTTACTCATATATAGTATTATCATGTTCACACGTTAATATTAAATAAATATTTTAATTATTTAGAAAGGAAAAAAATGAATATAAACATTACCAATAAAGCTTTAAATGAAATAAAAAAAGTTTTAAAAGAAAAAAAATCGATAAGTAAAAAAATAAGAATATTTTTAGCAGGAATTGGTTGAGGCGGTCCAACATTTAATCTTGCTCTGGATGAGCAAAAAGAAAATGA
>JAUVOA010000122.1 GCA_030599445.1 Atribacterota bacterium
AAGAAATGGAAGAAACAATTTCATGGATCAAATTAAAAATACTACGCCCATGGGTTTTAAATCTTTCCAGGGGAAACCTAGAGAAGTTAAGAGAAGGCTGATTGGTATTTATAGGATAAACGCGGTTTTGCGCCTATACTCCTATTAGTAGTATATACAATTATTGAGCAAAGTCTTACGCTGATACAATTATGAAAAGGAGATTTGAAAATGAAAATTGTTATTTTAAACGAAAGCCCTAAAGGCGAATTTAGCATCACATTACAATATGTGCACTTCATACAGAAAAAATATCTCCAGCGGAAGATTGAAAAAGATCGTCGAGAAAACAGGATAATGCCTCAGCGCGAAGAATATGATATAGTATATAAAATAAGGTTTAATCAATCAGTCCGGCTATTGGAGTGTTAGGAGAAATAATCACTCAGGAGGTTAAGAAATGAATAGACCTCATCGATACAGAGTTATTCAATCGAGAAAGACTAATTATTCAGTTCCGATTGTTCTTAAGAGGGGTGAAACAGTCACGATAGGTGAAGAATACAAAGAGAAAGATACGTGGAAAGGTTGGATTTGGTGCGAAACATCAGAAAAGAAATGCTGGGTACCATATCAGATTATTGAAAAACAAGACGAAAGACACGGAAAGCTCAAAGAGGAGTATATAGCTACTGAGCTGAACGTTGACAAAGATGATTCAATTGAAGCCGAGAAAGAATTGAATGGCTGGGTATGGGGAAGAAATGTAAATAAGAACGAATACGGATGGGTACCCCTGGAAATCTTAGAGAAAGAGGATCGATAAACTGTGGGAAAGAATTTTTTATTTTGTTTTTATTTCCTGATATTGTATTTGTATAAACCATAAAGGAGGAGAAGAGATGATCACTCTTCAAGTCATTGGCATTATTATCGGGATACTTGCCCTTTACTTGTTAATTGTGACTTTTGCACCCGGCTTTACGGTACCAGAGCAACCCCTGGAAAAAGCGAAAAAATTGCCCAAGAAAGTGGACGCAAAACTACCCCAGTCAAGAAAAGATGTGACTTTTAAAGTCAAAGGCACGTCAATAAGCGCCTGGATGTATCTTCCTAAGGATCTATCGGCTCCCGTTCCATGTATAATTATGGGACATGGTTTTGGGGGAACTAAGGATATGATCATGGAATCCTATGCTATTCGATATCAGGAAGCCGGATTTGCTGTGCTTGCATTCGATTACCGGCATTTTGGTGAAAGTGAGGGGGAACCGCGACAGCTGATTTTAATTCCCTACCAACTGGAAGATTATACAGCAGCGATAGAGTATGCTCGGAGTCTCAAGGAGATTGATCCGGTAAGAATTGCTCTGTGGGGCACTTCTGCAAGTGGTGGATATGGTATGGTAATCGCTGCAAAAGACAAAAATATTTCCTGTATATGTGCACAATGTCCGGGATTGGATCCTCATGCCTCAGGAGAGATGTTTTTAAAAAAATTAGGCATTGGGCACATTCTCCGTCTGTTTGTTCACGGACAACGTGATATGATGAGGTTTCGCTTAGGTCTTTCGCCCCATAAAATACCTATCGTAGGAAAACCTGGAAGTATTGCTTTTTTCCCCATTTTAGATGCTTATGAAGGTTACAGTAAACTTGCATCGGAGAATTTTATTAACGAAATCTGTGCTCGTGTCATTCTGCGGTCACACGGATTCAAACCGGTCGAACACATACAGAACGTACAATGCCCAATCTTGATTCAAATATGTGATCATGACAGCTTGGCTCCAATAAGCACCGAAGCCGCTAAAGAATTGGAGAAATATGCAGAAGTAAAACACTATCCCATCGGCCACTTTGATATCTATATCGGGGATAACTTCGAAAAAAGCGTGAGCGATCAGCTTGAATTTTTTAAGAAACACCTTCTCAGGAAGAAAAAATCCCCATGAAATCTCATTAAAAAGAAAATATAAAATTATTTAAGACGAAAGGGGGTTTTATAGATGAATAGTAAAATGAAAATTATTAGTATAAATTCAGAAAATATCTCCGAATATCAGCCGGTATGCTTTTTAAATCCCAAAAATGAAGGATATTTAAAGAAGTTAGAATGGTTAAAAGAATGCTTTTCTAAAGGTTTGGTAATTAAACTGTTATATCTGGAAAATGAGAAAAAATGCAATGGTTTTATTGAATACATCCCCGGAGAGTATGCCTGGAGAGCAGTTGATGCCAAGGGGTATATATTCATCCACTGTATCTGGATTTCTCCCAACAAGCACAAGGGAAAAGGATATGGTTCACTCCTGGTTAAAGAATGCATTAAAGATGCCAAGAAGGAAGCAAAATATGGTGTCGCGGTAGTTACCAGTGAAGGTCCATTCATGGCCGGTAAAGCTCTTTTTTTGAAAAATGGCTTTAACTCTGTGGCTAAGGCCAAACCTTCCTATGAATTGATGATCAAAACCATTAAGAGCGGACCTTTACCCAAATTCAGGGATTGGGAAAAGCAACTGAGCCGATATAAAGGATTAAATATTATCTATACTAATCAATGTCCCTGGGTGGCCCGATCCATTAAAGAGCTAAGTGAGATCGTTAAGAAAAAAGGTTTAAAATTAAAAATAGTTGAATTAGAAAACGCCAGGCAAGCACAAGATGCACCCTCAATATACACTGCATTTAACTTAATTTATAATGGAAAACTCTTGGTTGACCATTATATTTCCAGTAAAAGATTTCTGAATATAATTGATAAAGAGTTAAATTAATAGATTAAATCGGTAGCCGCTCAACGTGTCCTAGGATATGTTGAATATTTTAAAAAAGTGAAGTATCATCTTATTCCAGGTATTTGGTAATATAAATTTACGATAGTACGACAGGGAATAACAGTTCTTTGTTAGGTTTTTATGTCAAATGTTGAGACCCTATTTATTTAAAATGTGAAGTTGTGAAGTCTGACCCCAGACACACTGTCACACAAAGGAGGATGTAACGATGAAGGTAATTGCTATAAATGGCAGCCCTCGAGTGGAAAAGGGGTATACCGCTTTGATACTTAATTCTTTCAGTCATGGAATGATGGATGCCGGATCCGAGGTTGAGCTATTCTACGCCAGACGTCTTAAAGTAAAGCCCTGCACTTGTGGCGAGATGTACTGCTGGTATAAGAAAGCCGGAGAATGCTGCATCAAGGATGATATGCAGCTGCTCTATCCTCAACTTAGGAAGGCGGATATCCTTGTCTTAGCCACTCCGGTTTATATCCCACTACCAGGTGAGATGCAGAATTTCATCAACAGGCTTTGTCCCTTAATTGAGCCCTTTCTTGAGACTCGCGAGGGACGTACCCGAGCCAGATTTCGTAAACAGGTTAAAATCCGGAAAATCGTGCTCGTATCTACCGGTGGATGGTGGGAGAAAGCGAACTTTGAAACGGTAGTGTACATCACCGAAGAGCTTGCTAAAGGTGCGAGCGTGGAATTCGCCGGTGCAGTGCTCAGACCCCACGCCTTTTTAATGAAGGAGAAGGGGAAATTGACCAAGGATGGGGAAGCTGTACTGAATGCGGTAAAAAGAGCAGGTTATGAACTCATTAAAGAAGGTAGGGTCAATAAGGAGACTCTCAAGGCAATAAGCCGCCCACTCATCTCCGAGGAGGAGCTCAGGAGAAGATACAACAAGGCACTTTCTTAATATAATTTACGGTCATTGGCCTATAAGCTTGATAAAAAGTTAAGCTCTATTTGTTATTATTATCTTAACAATCCCGAAGAAGTGAAAAAGACTATGATCACGGAGGCGAATCAGGAGAAGACAGCGCTATACTATTTAATCGTGGTTAATCGTTAGCAATCGTTCCTATCTTTTTTCAAATATATCTTTTTTTACCTATTTCAATGAGTTCGTTAATTACTTTTTGGTTTACTATTTCTTTTACTCACTGATTACTTACGGTATATTTATAAAGGCCGATAGGAGAGATGATGATTGCCTTATCTGATAGTTTGAAAAGTCAGAGGGAAGGAGATTGAATATGAAACAATGGATGAAGGGTGGTTTCCTGTACTATGTTGCGGGTACTTTGCTGGTTTTAGCTTACTCTTTACTCTGGTTCTTAGATACTCCTGCTGGTGTCCAACTGTTACGGTATATTGGAGGAGGAATCTTAGTGGTCGGCATTATCTTGATCATTCTACCTAGATTTGTTTTTCACAGTAAGGGAAAACCGGAAAAAGGAAAGGATTGGATCGAGACCACAGTTGTCGTTGACACAGGAATCTACGCTCTTGTTAGGCATCCACTCTATCTGGGTTGGTTACTCATGTATGTTGCACTTATTCTCTTAAGCCAACATTGGTTAACCGCGATTATTGTGATTCCAGGTATGGTATGTGTATACTTAATTTCAAGACAGGAAGACCAGCACCTCATCGAAAAGTTTGGTGATGACTATAAAGATTATATGAATAAAGTGCCAAGAATAAATCTCTTAGTAGGGATCATACGACTGATACGACGATAGTGGGCTTCAAAGGTCATAAAAATGTGAAGTTGTGAAGCCTGACCCCAAACGATTTAAGAGGAAAGATGCTTGATAAAAATTTGCACGCGCTTGGAACTATCCTCCCACCTGACTCCCTTAAGTTTTACAAATTAATAAGAACAACAGAATAATTGCAATAACGGAGCCAAGAAAATGTCAGCCCTTTAGAAATTATATTGAAGGACTTTTTTGTTGGAAAAAGAAGGATTTTTAAGATATTTGTCGTATACTATAAATATAAGGTTAAATTGTAAAAAATTAATCTAAATAATTTCAGGATAGAAACTGAAAAAAAGATGTTCTGATTGTTTTATTATCTATTTTAAAAATATTTTTTATAGGAGGCAGTAGAATGGAAGATGAGAGTATTGCCAAAGAACAACTTATAAAAGAATTGGATGAAATGAAGAAAAAAATTGCAAAATTAGAAGTAAGCGAAGATATGCATAAATGGGCAGAAGCGAAATTGCAGAGAGAGGGTTATGAAAAAGATATATTATTAAGTAATGCTCCAGCAATGATATATTGGTTAGATGGAGAAGGAAAATTTGTTATAGTTAATAAAAGTTTTGCTGATTTATTTAATAAATCCCCCGATGATATAAAAGAGAAATATCTATACGATTTATACTCTGAAAAGATTTCTGATAAAATTTATGCTGATGATGTGAAAATAATTGAATCTGAAACAGCAAAATATGGGATTGAAGAATCTCTGGAAACCCCAAATGGTCTGATATGGGTTAGAAGTGATAAAATACCTTATAAAGACGCAAATGGTAAGGTTATAGGCGTAA
>JAUVOA010000305.1 GCA_030599445.1 Atribacterota bacterium
AAACTTTTTTATCTTTTACTTTATCTTCTACCCCAAATATCTCAAAAACATTTTTTATTATTTCAGATATTTTATTATTTTGTACATCACTGATTATAACTTTGGACATATTTCCTCTATCTTTAATTCGTATCGAGTATCGAGTATATAGTATATAGTAAAGATGTTTAGCCGGTTAGCCGGTTTACCGGTTACCCGGTTGAAGAATTAAAAATCATGTTGATTAACCGTATCAACTAACTTTCATCTTACAACTGAAAACTTGTATCTTGTATTTATACTAACGACTAACGACTATTCACTAACGACTAATCTATTTCGATCTTTTCTCCAATTTTTCTTTCTTTCTTTGATTTTAATCTTTTAATATTTTCTTTATGTTTAAAAATACCGAGAATCAAAATTATCGCACTGAATATAATATATTCATAAGGTTGTTTAAATAATATTGTAAAAATAAAAATAGAAATTACAGCGAAAATAGATGCTAAGGAGACATATCTTGTTGTTATTACAACGACCCCCCAAATTATTAATGCTAAAATTGATATCGTTGGATTAAGAGCAAATACAACTCCAAATGTAGTAGCTATGCCTTTACCGCCTTTAAACCCGAGAAATATAGACCAATCATGACCACATATTACTGCTAACCCCGCAATAGTTAATATTAATAAATTATCAATATTAAAATATTGTACTAAATAGATAGAAAAAATACCTTTACCAATATCGCCAAGTACTACAAAAGAAGCTAATGGAGGTCCCAATATCCTAAGAGCATTGGTTGCACCTATATTTCCACTTCCAAATTCTCTTATATCTATTTTCTTAAACAGTTTACCCACAATATAGCCAAAAGGTATGGAACCTAAAAGATAACAGCTTATAATAATTAAAGTAATCTTCATACTGTTCCCCTCTCCCCCCTTTTTTTCGCTAACTTGATAACTACAGGTGAGCCTTCAAAACCAAAGGCTTCATAGATATTATTTTCTAAATATCTGTGATAAGAAGTATACATTAATTTGGGATTGTTTACAAATAATAGAAATTTAGGTGGTTTTATCCCTGTTTGAGTAGCATATCTTATTTTTAAGGTATTCCCTCTTACATATTTTGGAGGATTTTTAGAAATAACTTCTCTTATAAAAGCATTTAATACCGAAGTAGGAATTTCTTTACTATATTGTAAAGCAACTTCTTTAATTTTTGAAATAATTTTTTCAATATTATAACCGGTTATGGCAGAAGTCATTATAATGGGAGATTTTTTTAAAAAAGACAATTCATATCTAATTTCATCAATAAATAATTTTTTATCTATATTACCTTTAATTAAGTCGAATTTATTTAATATTACAATGCAAGCTTTTCTTTCTTTTTGAATATAATTTGCTATTTTTTTATCCTGCATGCTTACTCCCTGTGTAGAGTCCAAAATTAATAACACTATATCTGAATTATGTACCGCTTCAAAAGTTCTTAATGTACTGTAATATTCAACATCTTCTTTCGGTTTTGCTTTATCTCTCAAGCCTGCAGTATCGATAAATATCAATTTTAATGAATCATGTTTAAAAATTATTTCAATAGCATCTCGAGTAGTGCCGGGATGTTCGCTGACTATTATTCTATCTTCTCCTAAAATACGATTTAATAAACTTGATTTTCCTACATTGGGTTTCCCAATAATTGATACTTTTATAATGTTTTCTTCTTCTTCCTCCGATTCTATTTTTACTTCTGAAATGCAGGATACTATTCTATCTAATAAATCATCAACATTCAATCCATGTTCTGCTGAAATAATATAGGGGTCTCCGAATCCTAATTCGTAAAACTCATATAATTTTAATTCACTTCCCTTTACATCTCCCTTGTTGGCTACCAATACACTTGGTTTATTTTTTTCTCTAATCGCTTTAGCTACTTTAAAATCATCCGGATTTATTCCCTCTTTGATATCGACCAATAATATGATTAAGTCTGCCTCTTCAATAGCTAATTCAGTCTGAACAGCTATTTTTTTTTGCATTTCTTCCCTTTTTATAAAATCCACACCTCCGGTATCTACCAGAGTAAATTGCTGTCCTTTCCACTCACACTCCGCATATATCCTATCTCTGGTAATGCCAGGTTCATTTTCCACAATAGCGGTTCTTTTCTTGGTGATTCTATTAAATAAAGTCGATTTTCCTACATTTATCCTTCCGATAATAGCAACAATAGGTTTTCTCAAAACAGTTACTCCTATTTTTTATAAAATATACAGTACATATTTTGTTAGCTAGTTAGTTGGTTACCTGGTTAATTGGTTAATTAATCAGTACAAACCAGTTAACTAAACAACCAACAATGGATGTAACGTATAACGTACGATAAGTAACCTGCAACAAGTACTTATTTTTGTGATTTCTGAAATTTAATCTTGTTACTCATTACTCATCACTCATTACTGTATTTTATACTCGATACGAATTTAGTCCGGCTCCCGGTCTTTTCCTATTATTTTCTTAACTAGCTAACTATTTTTCTACGCTCTACGCTCCACGCTAGTTTTATTCACTAACGACTAATTTAAAATGTTTTTTATCTTCTTTGTGGTCTCTTCAGGATTTGCGCTTTTAAATATAATTTGACCAACCACAATTATATCTACCCCGGCTTTAACTACATTATAAATATTGTCTAAATTTATCCCGCCGTCAACTGCTAAGCTTATTGAT
>JAUVOA010000264.1 GCA_030599445.1 Atribacterota bacterium
AATGTTGGGCATAAAACTGAAAAAGCTCACAACTCGAGTTGAGGCGGATGTCAATTTCTCTCGAGTATTTGGTCTTGGGGATCAACCTATTATGGAAGAAATAAGAATAACACTTCATGTTGTTAGTGATGCACCAGAGGAGAAAATCAAAGAGGCGGAGACCTTGGCCCTGCAGAGATGCCCGGTGGTCTTTACATTAAGAAACCCTGTTAAGCTCACACCGAGACTGGAAATATTCAGGGAACCATAGGCGTCTGATTCCCAGCAGACGAGCAGGATAATATCACAACAAAGCATGAATGTGGATAAAGAAGAATTACAAGCGATTTTGGAACAAGCCAGGCAAGATGAAGATAGGTAGTCTATGGCGGGTAACTTCGCCTAACAGCGGATAAAAGGCTTACTTCATTCACCCAAATTTACCCTATCGGGCAAACTTCTTTTATCCGCGAAATGTTTTATACAATCGGCTTCAGGGGGAAAGGTAATTAGAAGACTTATGCTTATAGGTGATGGAGAGGTGTACTCTCTCTTGATATAACAGAGGTGCACCTCTGTTTTTTATTTGGCCTTTGTCTTTATAAATCCTAAATAAGTAATAGACTAGGAGCATAAAATAATCTTTTAAGTAAAACTTCTCTAATAGTAACTAACTGACTACTTCTTCTAACCTTTGATATACCTTTTCAGTTTCAGAAAGATGTCAAGGGGAGGGGACGATTCTATTGACAATAAGTCATAATAAGGTTAATCTTATAGAAGCCGCCAACCCTGTATTCCCGTTGCGTCACATAGGCAGGCTTAAGCACAGGATGTATGAGATGCATGAAAGTTAGGTGAAAAATAATTATTTTTTTAATTTAAGGAAAACTTATGAAATCAATATTTTTTATGTTATTTGGTGCTCTCGCTGGTAGTTTTATTGCTCTTCAAAACACTTTAAACTCTTCTTTGGGAAAAAAAACAGGATATTTTGGTTCAGTCCTTCTTCTTACAATTATAAGTACTATCACTTTAATAATTATCATATCTATTTCACCTAAAACAGCTACTTTAAAAAATGCTCCAGGTCTTTCTCAATGGTATTTATATCTTGGAGGTATTTTGGGTGTTCTTATTTTAGCTATACCAATTTTTATCCTCCCTAAAATCGGAGTTTCAGCTACTTTATCCTCAATGATTTTTGGTCAGATTATTTTAGCATTAATCCTTGATCATTTTGGTTTTATGGGTAACCCCACTATTACTATTGATTTAAAAAAGATTTTAGGTGCTTTTCTTCTTTTGATATCAATTTTTTTAATTAATAGCAAATAGAGAGATTACATAATAATAATTTGCAATTTTTCATGTTTCACTTTATACATATTAATCTTAATCTTATCCCAAATTAGCATACTTTCAGATATCCATTTGGGGAGCCATGAAAATATCAATCCATTTGGCTTTTACTAAAGGGCTTTTTTATTTATTAAAAAAATGATTTTTGAAAGATTCGTGGTATAATGAATATGGAAAAATTTAAAAAATTTGTCATTTCCTTTTAAAAAATAAAATATAGAAAAATATTATAGTAAATGTACTTAATAACCTCCAGGAAAAGTATTTGTTAACTCCAAATTTAAACTTACAAAACCTATCAAAACTCCATCATAAATCTTCCAAGAATCCAAATTGACGGAATAGTCGTTAGTCAGGAAAAGAAAGAATAATATAAAAACATACTAATAACTATGAACCATGAACAAAAAATTTATCACCGTAATTTGATTGGTAAATTAATTTATACCCACTTAATATACCCGCAAACTAAAAACTAAAAATGGTGATGAGTAATCAGTAATCAGTGAAAAGCCTAAAAGTCTAGGTAAGTGTAAATCTCTCATTACTCATTACCTATCACAAATTACGCAATTAACCTAAGGTTAATTGCAGAAAAGGAGGTGTAAACCATGAGAAAGGCAATAAAGAGCATCACCATAAAGTCTCCGGTAGAGAAAATCTTCGATTACATAAGTGAACCAACCAACCTACCGGAGATCTGGCCCAGCTTGATAGAGATTAAGGATGTGCAGCGATTACCCGATGGCAATATCAACAACCGGTGGGTATACAAAATGGCCGGCATGCGATTCGAAGGAACCAGTGAAGGCGTTGAGTACGTTGCCAACCAGCGTATTGTCAGTAAGACCAAGGGCGGTGTTGAGAGCACCCAGACATGGATGTTTCAACCCGAAGGCGATGAGACAAAGGTAACTATCGAGATCGAATACACTATACCGATTCCCCTGCTAGGCAAGCTGGCCGAGGCAATCATCGTCAAGATGAATGAGCACGAAGGAGAGTTGCTCCTGTCTAACCTGAAAGCCAGGATGGAAGTGTAATATCCAAACATAGACAACCGGATAATATCCATGTGTAATTTGGAATCCATACAAAACAGATACATTTAGTTTATGTAGCAGACCTTAACGAAGTATGATGAGTTATTTTCACAGAAAATAAAATATAGAAAAATAAATAATTGAATAAAGGGGCACTCCGGTGTCCCTTTATATAGCATCTTAGGTTAAACCATTTTTATTATTAGCTATTAGTTTGAGATAAAGAAAACATCTTATTTATAATCTCTCCCCAGCTAAAAGTTCTGAACCTGTCCAATAGGGGGAGCCTTGGCTTTCAAGCCCTTTGGTATTTTACTGAAGGGCTTTTCTATTTGAAAAAGAAGGATTTTTAATAAGTTGTATAGTATATAAATAATAGTAGAATTTTATTGAGAACTTAATGTATTTAAAAAATAAAATTATAAGAAAAAGAACCGAAGAGGCAATCCCTAATCTTTAGGAAAGTTCTTAATACTGCCGTTTATGCCATATTGGCAGGATAAACGCGTTATTGTGCCTATTGATTGAAGCTCGAAATTACCATTACAAGGAGCAAATGAAACTATGGTTCTAAAAGTAGTGGGAATTGTAAGTAGTCCCAGGAAAGAGATGAACACTGATACTCTTGTAACAAAAGCACTGGAAGGTGCAAAGTCCATCGGTGCAGAAACAGAAAAAATCTACCTCAATGATCTGGAAATA
>JAUVOA010000221.1 GCA_030599445.1 Atribacterota bacterium
GCCAATTAGCCAAACTATTGTAAAATTGAGGATCTAGTTCTTTGCGTGATACGATATAGACAATATGTTAAAAAAAATAATTTTAAAAAATGGAGATACAACATAATGAACAAAAAAAAAGTTACTATTGACGGAAATACTGCAGCTGCTCATACGGCATATCATTTAAGTGAAGTTGTAAACATATATCCTATTACTCCTTCTTCAGCAATGGGTGAACTTGCTGATCTTTGGACTACTGAAGGAAAGCCTAATCTCTGGGGGACGGTTCCCCAGGTGACTGAAATGCAGTGCGAAAGAGGTGCAGCGGGAGCAGTTCATGGATCCTTGCAAAGAGGAGGTCTTACTACAACTTTTACCGCTTCTCAAGGACTTTTATTAATGATTCCTAATATGTATAAAATTGCCGGGGAATTGACTTCTACTGTATTTAACGTTGCCGCTCGTTCGGTGGCCTGTCAGGCACTTTCTATCTTTGGTGAACACAGTGATGTAATGGCAACCAGGTCAACCGGTTTTGCTTTACTTGCTTCTAACTCAATTCAGGAAGCCATGGATTTTCCTTTAATTGCTCAAGCAGCGAGTTTAGAATCTCGAGTGCCTTTTCTTCATTTCTTCGATGGTTTTCGTACTTCGCATGAGATTTCTAAAGTTGAACTTTTAACCCCGGAAGATATGAAGCCTTTAATTGATGATGATTTGGTAAGGGCTCATAGAAAAAGAGCGCTTTCTCCCGATAATCCTTTTATCAGGGGTACAGCACAAAATCCGGATGTATTCTTCCAGGCAAGAGAGACAGTCAACCCTTATTATCTTGATTGTCCGGATATTGTACAAAAGGTTATGGAAAAATTCGAGAAGGTTGTGGGGAGAAAATACGAACTGTTTCAATATTTTGGAGCCCCGGATGCTGAAAGGATTATTATATTAATGTGTTCAGGAGCTGAAACAGCGCAAGAAACAGTAGAGTATTTGATGAAAAAAGGAGAAAAAGTAGGTTTAATAAAAGTTCGTCTTTACCGACCATTTTCCATTAAACATTTTATTAATTCTCTCCCTAAAACTGTAAATACTATAGCTGCTTTGGACCGCACCAAAGAACCGGGGAGCATTGGAGAACCATTGTATACTGATATAGTAACAGCAATACAGGAAGGAATATCTGAAGGAATAGCTTCCTTTAAAAAGACTCCTAAAATAATTGGAGGGAGATATGGGCTTTCTTCTAAAGAATTTACTCCCGCTATGGTAAAAGGAATATTTGAGGAGATGAAAAAAGAAGTTCCTAAAAATCATTTCACTATAGGGATAAATGATGATGTAACACATTCCAGCATTTCTTATGGTCCTGATTTTTCCATAGAGCCTGCTAGTCGAACTCGGGCTGTCTTTTATGGTCTTGGTTCAGATGGTACTGTAGGAGCTAATAAAAATTCTATAAAGATTATTGGTGAAGAGACTGATAATTATGTTCAGGGTCATTTTGTTTATGATTCTCGAAAAACTGGTGCACTTACTATTTCTCATCTAAGGTTTTGCCCAACTCCTATTCATTCTACTTATTTAGTCAACCGCGCAAATTTTGTAGCCTGTCATCAGTTCTCCTTTTTGGAGCGTTATGATGTATTAAAAACTGCTAAGCCGGGGGTAGTATTTCTATTGAACAGCCCTTATTCTGCTGATGAAGTATGGAATCATCTGCCTTACTCAATTCAAGAAACCATTATCAAGAAAAAGTTACGTTTTTATGTAATTGACGCTTATAAAATTGCTAAAAAAGTAGGCTTGGGAGCAAGAATTAACACCATAATGCAAGTATGTTTCTTCTCTCTTAGTAAAGTTATTCCTATTGAAAAGGCAACTGAGGCTATAAAGCGATTTATCAAGAAAACTTATGATAAAAAAGGGGAAAAGATAGTAAATGCCAATCTTGATGCAGTAGATAATGCTCTTGTGAATCTTCATAAAGTAAAGATTCCAAGTAAACCTAATAGTAAATTACCGAAACATCTTTCTGTTCCAGTAGAAGCGCCTGAATTTGTGCAAAAGGTAACCGCGAAGATAATTGCCGGAAAAGGGGATGATTTACCAGTTAGTGCCTTTTCTGTTGATGGAACTTTTCCCAGCGGCACTACCCAATGGGAAAAAAGAAATATTGCTCAAGAAATTCCCGCCTGGGATCCTGATACTTGTATCCAGTGCGGAAAATGTGTGATGGTATGCCCTCATGCAGTTATTAGAGCTAAGGTTTATGACTCAAAATTGCTTTCTTCCGCACCGGAAAATTTTAAATTTGCGGAAGCAAAAAATTCTCAATTTAAAGGCATGAAATATACTATCCAGATTTCCCCTGAAGATTGTACTAGTTGTAGCCTTTGTGTGGTGAACTGCCCAGCAAAAAATAAAGCAAATCCTAAATTGAAAGCCTTAAATATGATTTCTCAACCTCCTGTTAGAGAACAGGAATCCGAAAATTGGAAATTTTTCTTAGGAATTGCCGAAGTTGACCGAAAAGAGTTAAAACTTAGCGCAGTTAGAAATGTTCAGTTCTTACAACCTCTTTTCGAATTCTCCGGTGCTTGTGCTGGCTGTGGAGAAACTCCGTATGTGAAACTTTTAAGTCAGCTATTTGGGGATCGAGCTGTTATAGCTAATGCTACCGGGTGTTCTTCTATCTATGGAGGTAATTTGCCCACCACACCTTGGACTTTTAATAAAGAAGGTAAGGGCCCAGCTTGGTCTAATTCTCTCTTTGAAGATAATGCTGAATTTGGATTTGGGATGAGACTGGCTATAGATAAGCAGTTTGAATATGCCTTAGAATTATTGGACAGGCTTTCTTCTGATATAGGAAAGGATTTAGTTGGTGAAATTAAAAAAGCCGATCAGTCTACCGAAGGGGGACTATACAAACAGAGAGAAAGAGTAAAAATATTAGAAAAGAAATTGAAAAAAATAGACAAAGTAGAAGCAAAAGACTTGCTTAGTTTGAAAGATGTTCTTACTAAAAAGAGTGTATGGATTTTAGGAGGAGACGGATGGGCTTATGATATCGGTTATGGAGGATTGGATCATGTTATTGCCCAAAGGCGTAATGTCAATATCTTAGTATTAGATTCAGAAACTTATTCTAACACTGGTGGACAGATGTCTAAAGCGACTCCTCTTGGGGCAATTGCAAAGTTTGCTGCCGGAGGCAAAAGAACTTTTAAGAAAGATCTGGCAATGATGGCAATTTCCTACGGAGATGTATATGTGGCCCGAGTGGCAATGGGAGCTAATGATGCGCAAGTGATTAAAGCTTTCCGGGAAGCAGAAGCCTTTAATGGTCCTTCTCTTATCATAGCTTATAGTCATTGTATTAGCCATGGATATAATTTGATTCGTGGTTTAGAGCAACAAAAGCTGGCAGTTAAATCGGGATATTGGCACTTAATAATATTCAATCCAGATATTGCTGAAGAAGGGAAAACCCCTCTCCAATTGGATTCCAAAGCTCCGAGCATTCCTTTGGAAGAATATATATATAATGAAA
>JAUVOA010000005.1 GCA_030599445.1 Atribacterota bacterium
TTAATCTACGGAGATTACGATGTCGATGGGATAACCAGCGTTGCCTTATTGTTTTCAATTTTGAGAGAGTTTACCGCTAATTTATATTACTATATACCTAATCGCTTTCAAGAGGGATATGGACTAAATGAAGAGGCCATAGATATTGCTTTTAAAAATAATATTAAATTAATCATTACCGTTGATTGTGGAATTAGTTCTATTTCTGAAATAGAGAAAGCAAGTAATTATGGTATAAATGTTATAGTTACCGATCATCATCAACCCCAAAAAGACCTTCCTTCTGCGATAGCAATAATAAACCCCAAATGCGATACAAATTATCCTTTTAAGGAATTAGCAGGAGTGGGTGTAAGTTTTAAAGTGGCTCAAGCTTTATATTTAAAATTGAAAAAAACCCAGAATGATTTATGGAGTCTGCTTGATTATGTTGCATTGGGGTCGATTGCTGATTCTGTTCCTTTTGTCGATGAAAATCGTATCCTAATTAAATACGGATTAAAGACACTTAATCAAACCAAGAAAGAAGGTTTGAAGGCGTTAATAATGGAGAGTGGAGTAAATTATGGTAATTTAGGAACTAAAGAAGTTAATTTTGCTCTTGCTCCCCGAATAAATGCAGCAGGAAGGTTAGGTGATTCTAAATTAGCATTAGAATTATTGCTAACTGATTCTAAACATAAGGCTAAACATTTATCCCGAGTATTAAGCGAAATAAACAAACATAGACAGGAAATCGGAGATAATATTTTAAGAGAAGCCAGGGAATTTGCTTCTATACAAGTAAAAGAAGAAGATAATAAAGTATTGGTTCTTGCATCGGAAAATTGGAATCAAGGAGTAGTTGGAATAATAGCCTCCAGATTAGTAGATGAATTTAATCGTCCTGCAATTGTTATTTCCAAAAAAGATGGAATAGCAAAAGGCTCAGGAAGGAGTATTAAAGGTTTTCATTTATATAACGTTTTAGAATCGTGCCAGGATATTTTAATAAATTTTGGTGGTCATGAGTTAGCCGCAGGCATTACTATAGAGTCTAATAAAATTCCTAAGTTTAAATTAAGGATAAATGAAATATCTCAAGATTTCATTAAAGAAGATGATTTATGTCCCGAATTAAAAGTAGACGCCCAGATTTCACTAAGCAATATTAATTTTGGCTTGGTAAAAGATATTAATGTTTTGGAGCCATTTGGGATTGGAAACCCTCAACCTGTCTTTTGTAGTTACAAAAACATAATATCTGATTGGAGGCTGGTTGGTGAAAAGAGGGAGCACCTAAAACTAAAAATTAAGGGAGAGAATAGAATATTAGATGGAATCGGATTTAAATTAAGCAAAATAGGAAGCCAAATATTTTCTGAAAACAAAGTAGTAGATTTAGCTTTTAATATCGAATTAAATAAGTGGAATGGAACGGAAAATGTTCAATTAAATATAAAAGATATAAAAACTATTTTTTAGGAGGCAGATAAAAGTGATAGATTTAAAAGAAAAAATTAGAAATATTCCGGATTTTCCGGTAAAAGGCATTCAATTTAAAGATATTACTACTCTACTGAAAGATAAAGAAGCATTTAAATATAGTATTGATGAAATAACTAAGTATTGTAGTAAATACCAAATTGATTATATTGCGGGAATAGAAGCTCGTGGTTTTATTATAGGTGCTCCAGTAGCCTATCAATTAGGAATTGGATTTTTACCCATTAGGAAACCAGGGAAACTTCCTAGTGTGGTAGAGAAAGTTTCTTATCAATTAGAGTATGGTGAAAATATATTAGAAATACACAAAGATGCTATATATAATGGCGACAAAATCATGGTCGTTGACGATCTTTTGGCTACAGGAGGTACCACAGCTGCGGTATTTAAGCTAATTGAAAAATTAGGGGGAGAAGTTATAGGTGCTTCCTTTATAATTGAACTTGAATTTTTAAATCCTCGAGAAAAATTAAAGAAATACGATATTTTTTCCTTGGTTCAATATGATTAGTGTACAGTATATAGTTAATAGCATATAACAAGAAAGCAAAAAATGGAAAGCGTAAACTAAATTTGTATCTCGTATCTCGTGAATCGTATCTCGTTTTTTAGCGTACAGCGTATAGAATATAGAATAAGCAAAACTGCAAAGTTCATAGAAGTTTGGCAACCAGAAGCCAGAATTCAGGAGACAAAATCCAGAATATTATTACTGTAGAGTCCGTAGCGTATAAGAAATACAGTAATGAGTAATGGGTAACAATTAACAGGTTATAAGCTATAAGTTTTAAAAAGAGAAGTGAAAGTGTATTGCATAAATCCTCAACGATACATATAAAACTATACGACAGGTGTCTTGTCTGTCTATCAAACAACTAAATAAACTAGCTAATTAACGGTTAACTGAATAAACGATGAACTAAATACTAACTAATATTTACTATCAACTAATTTAATTGGTCAATTAGAAAATTGGTTAATTAAGCATACTCACATCTTACATCTTGCTTCTTGTATTTTAACTAATGACTATTCACTATTGACCAATAAAGAAGGTGTAAATTATTTCTCAATTAACTTTAATAAGATATATCTTAAAAAGAATATCCCAATATGCTCCTCAAGGTGATTTGAGCTTAGTAAAAAAAGCCTGCAGATATTCTGCAAAAGCCCACCGGGAACAAAAGAGATATTCCGGAGCACCTTACACTTCACATCTTTTAGAAGTAGCTAAAATATTAGCTAATTTGGAGCTTGACGTAATTACTATTGCAGCGGGGATTTTGCATGACATAATAGAGGATACTGATACCCCATTATCTACCATTGAAGAAGAGTTTGGCGAAGAAATAGCAATGTTGGTTAATGGTGTCACCAAATTAAGTAAAATTTCTTTTAAAACACGAGAAGAGCAGCAAGCCGAAAATTTTCGTAAAATGTTTTTGGCTATGGCAGAAGACGTAAGAGTTATTTTAATAAAATTAGCAGACCGCTTGAATAACATGAGGACTCTACAATATATACCACCCCACAAGAGAGTAAAAGTAGCTCGAGAAACACTGGAAATTTATGTTCCTATTGCCAATAGGTTAGGTATTTCCAGGGTTAAGTGGGAGTTGGAGGATCTTTCTCTGCGTTATTTAGAGCCAATGAAATATAAAGGAGTAGTTACTAAAATTGCAAAAAATCGCCTGGAAAGAGAAAGTTATGTAGAATCGATAAAAGAGATTATAAAAAAAGAGATACAAAAGGTAAAAATAGAGGCGGAAATTCAAGGTCGTCCTAAAAATATCTATAGCATCTATAAAAAGATGGAGAAGGGGGAAAAAGATTTTTTCCAGATATATGATTTAATTGCAATTAGAATAATTTGCAATTCTGTCAGAGATTGTTATGCTGTTTTGGGATTATTACATTCAATTTGGAAGCCCATGCCCGGTAGATTTAAAGACTATATTGCTATGCCTAAATCAAATATGTATCAGTCTTTACACACTACAGTGGTAACTCCCAAAGGCGAACCTTTAGAAATACAAATTCGTACTTGGGAAATGCATAAAACTGCTGAATATGGAATAGCTGCTCATTGGAAATATAAAGAAAAAGTTGATTTAAAAAAGGATAAGAAATTAGAGGAGAGACTTTCCTGGTTAAGACAGATATTGGAATGGCAGAAAGATTTGAAAGACCCCAAGGAATTTATGGAAAACTTAAAAATAGGTCTTTTTCAGGATGAAGTTTTTACCTTTACTCCCAAAGGTGATGTAAAGATATTGCCTTTGGGTTCTACACCTATAGACTTTGCCTATCTTATTCATACAGACGTAGGCCATAGATGTGTGGGGGCTAAAGTTAATAAAAAGATAGTTCCTTTAGATTATAAAATGAAGAGCGGAGATATTTTAGAGATAATAACTTCCAAATCAAGCCGAGGCCCCAGTAGAGATTGGTTAAAGATAGCCAAGACATCAGGGGCAAAAAATAGGATTAAAATCTGGTTTAAAAAGGAGATGCGGGAAGAGAATATTCAAAAAGGAAAGGAACTTTTTGAAAAAGAGATGGAAAAATACAAAATTGAAACCTCTTCCGAGCTTACTAAAAAGTTAAAAGAAGTGAGTGTTGAATTAGGTTTTACCGAATTAGAATCAATGTTTGAAAATATTGGGTATGGTAAATTAACCTCTTATCAGATTTTATCTAAAATACTTCCCCAAGAAAAAATCTCTCCAATTATTCCCTTGGTTAAATCGAAAAAAAGAATTGATCAAGGAATAAGAGTTCAAGGGGTTAATGATGTTATGATAAGGTTTTCTCGATGCTGCAATCCGGTTCCCGGCGATGAAATAATAGGTTATATTACCAGGGGGAGAGGTGTATCTATACATAAGGCAGATTGTTCTAATATTAATTTTATTTCTGCCGAAAAAGATCGGTTGGTTAAAGTTGAGTGGATAAAGACAGAAGAGTTGTTTTACCCGGTAAAGATAAAAATAGTAGCTGATGACCGCCCGAATTTAGTATCTGATATCATGTTAATTTTTTCCAGCCTTAAAATTACAGTCAGTGCCATAAATGCTATAAATGATAAAAATAATATTGCTAATATAGATGTAATACTCTCTATCAAAAATCTTGGTCAGCTTCAAGAAATTATTAAGAAAATAAAAAAAATAAAAAGCGTATTAATTGCAAGGAGAGTAACAACTTTTTAATTGATAAATTAGGAAGAAAAATCTTTTATCCGAGGAATAAATAATGAGAGCAGTAGTACAGAGAGTAAAAAAGGGGTCAGTAGAGATTGAAGAAAAAGAAATAGGAAAGATAGAAAAGGGCTTGGTAATCCTTTTAGGAGTGGGAAAAAATGATACTGAAAAGGATGCAGAGTACTTAGCTGAAAAAATAGTGAATTTACGTATATTAGAAGATAAAGAGGGAAAGATGAATCTTTCCGTGAAAGATGTAAATGGCCAGATTTTAGTCATATCTCAATTTACTTTATATGGGGATTGCAAAAAAGGAAGGCGTCCGAGTTTTGTTTCCGCAGCTCTTCCTGATAAAGCAGTAAAATTATATGATTATTTTGTAAAATATATAAAAAATTATGGTCTTAAGATAGAAACCGGACAATTCCAAGCGATGATGTTAATAAAAATTTTTAATGATGGCCCAGTTACTATTTTTTTGGATAGCGAAAAGTTAATTTAGAAATAAATCAACCTTTTTAGGGAGAAATTATAATGAAGTTACCTCTTATTATTGGACATAGAGGAGTAAAAGGAATTGCTCCCGAAAATAGCCTTTCTGGTTTTAAAAAAGCAGTAGAGTTAGGGATAGATGGAATAGAACTGGATGTGCACCTTACTAAGGATGGGAAGTTAGTCGTAATTCATGATATGGATTTAAAAAGGCTAACCGGACTAAAAATTCCTGTTAAGCAGCTTACTTTTAAGGAATTAAGAAAATACGATATTTCTGAATTGTTTACTAAAAATCAAGAAAAAACTATAGAGAAATTACCGGAAGAGAAGAAATATTTTTTGGAATTAAGAACAATTCAAGCTAATTTGTTTTATCTAAATATTTACGAGCAATTAACTAAGAAGAAAATTAGTTTTTATTTACATTGGGATGGTAAGCGGTTTGATGTAGTGAAAAAACTTTTTTTCTCAAGAAATGATGGGAAGAAGGTTTGCTTCAAACAATTAAAAATTAAGAAGAGGGATATACTTGACTTAGAAAAAGGCAAGGTGAGGAAGTATCACAATGAACAGATACCTTTGCTTAGGGATGTACTTAAAATATTGAAGGGAAAACTTTCTGTAAATATAGAAATTAAGGGAGGGGAGAAGATTTATCCGGGCATTGTAGATAAATTAGTAAAAGAGACAGAGAATTTTGGATATAATAATATTCTTTTTTCGTCTTTTGATAGAGATATGGTAATCTTACTAAAAAAGAGATATCCTGAGCTTAAAGCAAATGGATTATATGCTAAATGGATAAATCCCGAAAGATATATTAATGGACTGGATGGGTTAAATCCACATGCCTTTTTGTGTAAAGAAAAACTTATTTCTTGTTTACATCGGCTGGATAAAACAGTGCATGTATGGACGATTGATAAAGATATAGACATGGTACGCTTTATTTTATATGGAGTGGATGGCATTATTACCAATTACCCCCAGGTGCTAAAAAAAATAAGTAAAGTAACAAAATCTCTTTTAAGTGATTTTTATTAAAGGTTTTTTCATCTAAAAAATAAAAAATCTTTAATAATTTGTATTATTTGAAAGGGATTTTACCAAACGAAAGGATTGTAGAAAAAATGTTTCTAGAAAGATTAGTGGTAGGAGAGTTAGAAACTAATTGTTATTTAATTGCTTGTAAGAGGACTAAAAAAGCAGCGGTAATTGATCCAGGAGGAGAAGATGAGGTAGATTTAATTTTAAATCTTTTACAAAAAAATAATTTTGATTTGAAATATGTTATAAATACCCATGGGCATATCGATCATATTGCTGGTAATAATTTGCTTAAAGCTAAGACCGAAGCTTTATTATTAATCCATAGGTTAGATGCTGATATGTTAGTTGATGTCAATAAAAATTTCTCTTCCTTTATGGGCAAAGAAATATGCTCACCTCCCGCAGATAAGCTTTTAGAAGAGGGAGACGAGATATCTTTAGGCACATTAAATTTAATAATAATTCATACCCCGGGTCATACCCCGGGAGGAATTTCTCTTGTTTTAAATAATATTATCTTTACGGGTGATACTTTATTTGCCGGGGGTATTGGTCGAACAGACCTACCTGGTGGCTCTTACCAAGATTTAATAAAATCAATTAAAGAAAAATTATTAATTTTAGGTGATGATAAGATAATTTATCCCGGGCATGGCCCGGATTCGACTACAGGTAAGGAGAGAAGGACAAATCCTTATATTTAATTAACCGATTAAATTAGTCGTTAGTGAATAGTGAATAGTCGTTAGCAGGACAAATATCTCGTCCGTCTATTAACGCTATATAAATATAATTAATTAATTTTAAAAAAGAGGGGGACAAAGAATGAATTATGGAATAAAGGATATTGATTTGGCCGAAAAAGGGAAAGATAAAATTGAATGGGCTGAAAAACAGATGCCCGTTCTTTCAAGTATAAGAAAAAGATTTAGTAAAGAAAAACCTCTAAAGGGAATTAGAATAGCTGCTTGCCTCCATGTAACTACCGAGACAGCTAATCTGGTGAGAACTTTAAAAGAAGGAGATGCAGAAATATCTCTATGTGCTTCTAATCCTCTAAGCACCCAAGATGATGTAGCAGCTTCCCTGATTAAAGATTTTGGAATTTCCGTATTTGCTATCAAAGGAGAGGACAAGGAAACTTATTATCAGCATATTGAAAAAGTGCTAAATTGTAAGCCTAATATCACTATGGATGATGGAGCAGATCTAGTTTCAACTATCCATTCTCAAAAGAAAGAACTAGTTAAAGATATCATTGCTGGCACTGAAGAAACCACTACCGGAGTTATTCGATTGAGGAGCATGGAAAAAGACGAAGCCTTAAAATATCCGATTATTGCGGTAAATGATGCACAGACCAAATATCTCTTCGATAATAGATATGGTACTGGACAGAGCACTATCGATGGCTTAATAAGGGCTACCAATATTTTAATTGCCGGTAAAATATTTGTAATTTGTGGATATGGCTGGTGTGCTCGAGGTTTAGCGATGAGAGCTAATGGTATGGGCGCTCAGGTGATAATTACTGAAATCGATCCCATTAAAGCATTAGAAGCAGTAATGGATGGCTACCAGGTTATGCCCATAAAAGAGGCAGCCAAAATCGGAGATATTTTCATAACTCTGACTGGTGATATAAATGTGATATCGGTAGAAGAATTTCCTTTAATGAAAGATGGAGCAATTTTGGCTAATTCGGGGCATTTTAATGTAGAGATCAACATAGGAGCTTTAGAAAAATTATCAGTAAATAAAAAGAAAATTAGAGAGTATATTGAAGAATATACTTTAGAAAACGGAAAAAAGATAAATCTTCTAACAGAAGGAAGACTTCTGAATTTGTCTGCTGCTGAAGGACATCCGGCAAGTGTAATGGATATGAGTTTTGCCAATCAGGCTTTATCCGCTGAATATTTAGTTAAAGAAGGGAGAAATTTGCAGAAAAAAGTGTATGGAGTTCCCGAAGTTATTGATAAGGAGATTGCCAGATTAAAATTAGAAACGATGGGAATAAGGATCGACAGACTTACTGAGGAACAAGAAAGATATCTTTCTTCCTGGCAGATGGGAACCTGATTTGTATCGCGTATATTAGCGTAGAGCGTGCAGCGTTTAGCGTATAGGCGCGGGTAAATAAGTGTAAGGAAAATACAAAATACAAACATACATATTAGTCGTTAGTTTTAAATACAATTTTTAGTTATCATTATACAGCTAAAAGCGGAAAGCGAAAAATCATAATTTAAAACTCAAAATTCTTCTCTCGTGTCTTGTGTAGTGTATCGTGATATTAGCATATAATAAATAGTTTTTAGAAGTGGCGGCTCGATTCATCGAACCCCTTGTATTTCTTTTCCTTGGCTATATACTTGATGCTCAATACTATAATATACTGTCTTTCTCTACACTCTACGCTGCACGCTCTACGCTAATATACGCGATACTCAATACTATATACTCGATACTATATTTTAGGGTTAGTATGAATAATCAAAGTATGATAGAATATATAACAGAAGGGTTGCTTAATTTTATTTTTCCCTTAGATTGTAAGATATGCGAAAAACCTATCCGAGAATCTAAAGGATATTCAATTTGTGAGGAATGTTTTAAAACCATTGAATTAATCGAACAACCATATTGTATAAAGTGCGGGAAACCTTTAATACCTACTGATTTTTTTAAGCAAAACAGAGAAATCTTATGCCTTGACTGTAAAATAAAAAAATATTCCTTTGAATTCTCTCGTTCTACTGGGATATACAATAAGGCTTTAAAAAAATGTATTCATCTCTTTAAATACTACGGAGAAAAAAAGTTGGCTAAACCATTAGGAAAATTAATGGTGGATTATTTGTTAAAGAATAACGAATTTGGAAATAGATTGGACTTAATTATTCCTGTTCCTTTACATAAGAATGATTTAAAGAAAAGGGGATTTAATCAGAGTGTTTTACTGGGCAAAGTCGTAGGAGATTATTTTTCTATCCCGGTTGGAAAAAGTGTTTTAATAAAGAAAAAGTTAACCCCTTTTCAGGTTAATTTATCTAAGAAAAAAAGGGAGAAAAATATTCTTAGAGCTTTTTCGGTAGAAAGACCAGAAGAAATTAAAGGGAAAAATATTCTAATTTTAGATGATGTGTTTACTACCGGAGCTACTGTAGAAGAATGTACTAAAGAATTAATGAATGCCCGAGCTAAGAATATATTTGTTTTAACTTTAGCCCGTACAGTGTAAAGCTCATATGCCGCCTCTCCTTAGAGCTGTGGTTGAAAGTCGAAGCCAGTCGCAGGCGAAACGACCCACGTAAGGTAGCTTTGGTTACTGAGCATGGTGCGGCTTTGGAGTAAGTCCTGCCTTAACCCTAACAGGTTATAACAATAAGAGAAGAGTAGTAGTGAAGGAGAAAGTTCCCGAGCAAACCTCTCAGCAGGCGAGTGTGGGGGCAAAGACCAGGTCAGTCTAAGGAAAGGCGGATAAAATATATTTAGATATCTAATGAAGGGAAAACAATTTGAAGATAAAGAGATAAAATAAATTAAAAATATTTTAAGAAAGATTTAAAATAAAAAAGGGTTTTTTGTTTAGATGGAGAATATATATATTAAGTAAAATAAACTATTACTAAGGAGGAAAAAGATATGAAAATTACTTTCAAAGGGAAACATATTGAAGTGACTGATGCGATACGTAATTATATAGAAAAAAGGTTAAACAAGATCGAGAGACATTCTGGTCATATCTTAGAAGTAATAGTAACTTTAAGTGTAGAGAAAAATAGGCAAATTGTTGAAGCAACCTTACAGGCAAGTAGAGCTTTGATTAGAGCAGAAGAAGAAACAGATGATATGTATACTTCCATAGATAAAGTAGCAGATAAATTAGAAAGACAGATACAGAAGTATAAAGAAAAATATTTTCAGAAACCTCACTCTGGCTCAGAAAGAAAAGGGTTGGTTAATGAAGGAGTTTATGTTGAAGATAGTGAGCCGGATAGGATTGCCAAAATTGTAAAGACTAAAAGATTTGCTATTAAGCCGATGTCAGTAGAAGAAGCGGCAATGCAGATGGATTTATTGGGACACAATTTTTTTGTTTTTGCTAATGATAATACCAACAAAGTTAATGTTCTGTATAAAAGAAAAGACGGAAATTTCGGGCTGATTGAGCCGGAATTTTAAGGAGGAATCTATGGAGAAAAATAAATTACATGCATTTCGTAATTTTATAATTCCCCGACGTTTTAATTACGAAGTAGAGGATATAGAAAAATCGTTAAAAGATCTAAGTGATATTCTATTTGCGAAAATAGTATTATCAGAGGATAGAGATATAAAAGAAATTCATATAATTTCTAAAAATTCTTCTAACCCCAAAAAAATCACCCGGGATATAGAATCATTTTTATTAGCTAAATATAATATTCAAGTAGATTATAGAAAAATTAGTATAGCTCAAGTAAAGGATAAAGAAATAAGTGATGAGCAAATAAAGGAAGAAGAATCAGAATCTTTTTTTAGACTTAAATTCTCTGATATTAAAGTGGGAACTGTCGGTAATCAATTTGAAGTTTGTGTAAAATTAGAAATTAACGGAAAAATATATGAAGGTAAAGTATCTGGAAAAAATTGGAGCGAAAATCAGGAATATTTAGTGGCTAAAGCTGCCTTAGAGGGGATAAGCTCTTGTTTAGAGGGCTCAATTTTCTTTCAGGTAGATGAAATAAAAAAGATTGAGTTAGATAGTAAAGAGATAATAGTAGTTTCTATTAATCTAATCGATTCAAAAAGAAAGGAAAACTTAGTAGGTTCTACGGCAATCAAGGATGATCTTAATAAAGCAGTAGTAAAAGCAATCCTTAAAGCCACTAACCGTAGAATTTTAACAAAAGAAAAATAAATAAAAAATTAGGTCGGTGAGGCCCTTATTTAGAACTAATAATATAATAAAAGATGCAGTAGTGTCATTGAGCGAAGCGAAGCGGTTTTGAATGTTGAAGAACAAATAGAAACCGTGGAGGTGCTAAAGATGAAGATTAATAAGGCAAAACTAATCAGCCTATTAATTAGTGTCATGGCTATACTATTAGCTGGTGGTGCTAAGCTTAGGTGGAGATAAAAGATAGGTAAGGTTTAAATTAGGACTCATCGACCTAATTTTATTTATATTTGTGGGGGAATTTTACAGTGTCGTCAAAATTAAAAGCTTATATTGGAATAATAGCAGGGTTAGCTATTGCCCTTTTTATATATTTAGCACCTTCTTTGCTCTTATCTCCAAATATGTGGCTGGTGTTGCTTTTTTTTATTTTTATGTCCACTTTAGCAGAGTTTATTCCCGTTGATTTACCTACTAGTGGGAGTATTACTATTGGTTTCCCTTTAGATTTTGTGGTAATTTTAATATACGGGCCAGCGACCGCAATGTTTGTAGCTATATTTGGAGCATTAATTGGAGAATTGATGCAAAGAAAAATAACTTGGTACAAAATTCTGTTTAATGCCTCTCAATATGCATTATCAGCTGGGATAGCAGGCATGGTGTATCAAGGATTAGGTGGAGTGGTTGGGACAATTGATTTAACTAGTTATATAATTCCTGCAGCAGTCTGTGCTCTTGTGTATTATTTAGTTAATTCAAACTTATTTATGATGGTAATTCATCTTGCTGAAGGAATATCCTTTTGGTCTATTTGGAAAAATCAACTTAAAGGGATAATTGCCACCTATATGGCTTTAGCTCCAATAGGATTTATAATGGCAATGGTTTATGTAGGTATAGGGATTTGGGGAATCGTTCTATTTTTCTTCCCCTTGATTTTAGCTCGACGTTCTTTTGAATTATATACAAAAATGCGCAAAGTGTATTTGGATACCATTCGTGCTTTAGCAGCGGCTATCGACGCTAAAGACCCTTATACCAAAGGTCATTCAGAAAGAGTTGCCAAAATGTCTGTAGCTTTAGCTCAAGAATTGAATTTATCTGATCGGGACATTGAGAATATAGAATATACCGCTTTACTTCATGATATAGGGAAGATTGGCATATCGGATAGTATTTTAGGTAAGAAAGGCAGCCTAACCAGTCAAGAGTATGATAAAATAAAAGAACATACAATTATGGGGGCAAACATTATAGAACCGGTAGATTTTTTAAAAAATTCCTATAGGGCAATTTATCATCATCATGAAAAATATAATGGCAAAGGTTATCCGGACGGAATAAAGAGTGAAGATATACCTATATTGGCTCGAATAATTGCTGTAGCAGATGCCTATGATGCGATGAACTCTAATCGTCCTTACAGAGAAAAGTTAAATATGAACAATATACTAAAAGAACTAAAAGATCAATCCGGCAAACAGTTTGATCCCGAAGTAGTTAAAGCCCTTTTTTCGGTTTTTGATAGAGAAAGAGAAGAATAAATGTTATATGTCTATATTATAATTATTTCTATTATAATAGGACTGCTTCGTAATGGTAAGTTAAGCAGTTTGAGTCAGATTTCACTGAAGAAAACAGAATTAATAGTGTTAGCCTGTTTAATTCAGGGTGGAATAATCTTTCTGGGGTCAAGAAACGTTAATTTTGTTCTTGATTACAGTTCTTATATGATAATTTTCTCTTATATTGTACTCCTATTGGCAGTCTGGAATAATTTAAAATTAAATGGAATAAAGATTATCGGCCTGGGAATAATACTTAATTTTATAGTTATTGTAGCTAATGGCGGTCATATGCCGGTATTATTGAGTAGTTTATATAAAGCAGGATTAAATGATTTTGCCCTTGTATTAAAAGAAGGTATTTATGTTACCCATACTCTGATAACTGAAAAGACCTTATTTAGATTTTTAACTGATGTTATTCCCTTATCTCCTCCTTTCCCTGATCCTTCAGTGGTAAGTGTGGGAGATTTTTTAATGTTTTATGGAGTGTTTAGCTTAATTCAAAATGCAATGGTGAAAAGACAGAATTCAGAAATCAGGAATCAGAATTCAGAAGATAAAGAACTGAACCCAGAAATTTAATTAGTACCGAGCATCGAGTAACTCATTTAGAATTCGTTAGTTGGTTACTTGGTTACCTGGTTAATTAGTTAAGAAAATAAAAGATATAATTAAAAAATAGAAATATCATTGTGAGGAATGAACTAGCGAATAAATTTTAATTTAACACCTTGTATCGCGTAAAAAGAAAACACAGAAACAGAAATAAGAGCGTATTGCTTATTACATAAAGAAGATTAGTGGATAGAATATATATTTGTTAATTAATGAATTAGGATTGAACCAGTTAACCAGTTAACTAAGTAACCAACTAACTAATAGCAATCATAGGTTAATAGTTCATAAAATAAAAACAAAATTTCAGACCATAGAATGAAAAGGAAAGATAATTATGTTTGATTGGACTAAAAAGATATTTGGTGACCCTAACGAAAAGGAATTAAAAAGACTGCAACCTATTGTAGAAAAGATTAATAGTTTCGAACCAAATATTTTAAAATTAGATGATGAAGAATTAAAAAACAAGACTCCTGAATTTAGAGAGAGATTAAACAAAGGGGGAACTCTGGACGATATTCTCCCTGAAGTTTTTGCAGTCGTTCGGGAAGCAGCTAAACGAGTTACCAAGATGAGGCCTTTCGATGTTCAACTTATTGGAGGGATTGTTTTGCATCAGGGTAAGATTGCCGAGATGGCTACCGGAGAAGGTAAAACTTTAGTGGCTACCATGCCCGCTTACCTAAATGCTTTAAGTGGTAGAAGTGTACATATCGTTACTGTAAATGATTACTTGGCCAAAAGAGATAGATATTGGATGGGTGGAATTTATGAATTCTTAGGATTAAAAGTAGGTTTAATCCAACATGATATGAGAATCGATGAACGGAAGAAAGCTTATGAAGCAGATATAACCTATGGAACTAATAATGAATTTGGTTTTGATTATTTAAGAGATAATATGGCAGTTCGTCTGGAAGATGTGGTTCAAAAAGGTTATTATTTTGCTATTGTTGACGAAGTTGACAGTATTTTAATCGATGAAGCTAGGACTCCTTTAATTATTTCTGGTCCTTCTGAGGAGTCAACCAAAATATACCAGCAGGTAAACAGGATTGCTGCTCGATTACAGAAAGAGATAGATTACAAAGTACATGAAAAGGAAAAGACGATTACTATAACAGAAGAAGGGGTTAGCCTCATCGAAGGGTTGTTGCAGATAAAGAATCTATATGATGAAAAAAATATGAATGTGCAACATCATATTATCCAAGCCCTAAAGGCACAAAGATTATTTAAAAGAGATGTTGATTATATAGTAAAAAGCGGAGAAGTGATCATTGTAGATGAATTTACTGGAAGATTAATGTTTGGGAGACGATACAGCGATGGACTTCATCAGGCTATTGAGGCAAAAGAAGGGGTGGTAATCGCCCGGGAAAATCAGACCTTGGCTACTATAACTTTCCAGAATTATTTTAGATTATACAAGAAACTTAGTGGCATGACAGGTACTGCCAAGACTGAAGAGGAGGAATTTATTCATATTTACAATCTACCGGTAGTGGTTATTCTTCCTAATAAAACATTAATCAGGTATAATTATGCAGATGTTATCCATATGAGTGAAAGAGAAAAATTTAAAGCAGTTATTAAAGAGATAGTTGAAGTTCATAAGATGGGAAGGCCTATTTTAGTAGGGACAGTATCGATTGATAAGTCAGAAACGCTAAGTAGATTATTAAAGAAAGAGAATATTGGACACAATGTCTTGAATGCAAAAAATCACGAGAGAGAAGCAGAAATTATAGTTCAAGCAGGTCAGGGCAATAATGTAACTATTTCTACTAATATGGCTGGACGAGGAACTGATATTGTCTTGGGTGAAGGGATAGCTAAATTAGGAGGTTTACATGTAGTTGGAACGGAAAGACATGAGAGTAGGCGTATTGATAATCAGTTAAGAGGTAGATCGGGAAGACAGGGTGATCCCGGTTCTTCTCGCTTTTTCCTTTCTCTAAAAGATGACCTCATGCGGCTCTTTGGTTCTGATAAAATTTCTGGAATTATGGAAAAGTTAGGCATGGAGGAGGATGTTCCCATTGAGCATCCTTTAGTTACCAGGTCAATAGAGAGTGCTCAGAAAAAAGTAGAGGGAAGAAATTTTGAGATAAGAAAACAGCTTTTAGACTTTGATAATGAAATGGAATACCAGAGGAAGGTAATTTATGAACAACGGAGGATGGTATTAGAGAGTAAAGATGTTAAAGAACATATTTTAGAAATGATAAAAGACACTATCGAAAATATCTTGAAAAATTATACCAATAAAGAAATTTATCCTGAGGAATGGGATTGGTCAGGGCTTAAAGATCATTTTATTCAAATTTTCTCTATTTCATTGGTTATCCCTAAAGAAGAAATACTTAAATTATCTATTTCTAAATTACAGGATATTTTAACAGAAAAAGCTCTTGAAATATATGGATTACGGGAAAAAGAATTTACACCACCTTTGATGAGACAAATTGAAACGATGATTGTGCTTCGGGTGGTAGATCGGGAATGGAAAGACAATCTACGACGTTTAGATGAATTAAAACAGGGTATAGGACTAAGGGCTTATGGACAGAAAGACCCATTGATGGAATATCATTTTGAAGCTAATAATATGTTTCAAGATATGATCAACAGTATAAAAGAAGAAGTAGTAAAATTTATTTATAAAGTCAGACTTAAAAAAGAAGAATCTCCAAGGGTTCGCCAGGTAAGAAGAGAAACACCTGCTCTTATGGTTAACAGTCAAACAAAAAAATTACCTTTTGTTAAAAGGAAAGGATTAGGAGAGGAAGAAGGGAAAAGGAAGAAAAAGATAGGGAGAAATGACCCTTGCCCTTGTGGTAGTGGATTAAAGTATAAACATTGTTGTGGAAAAAATATATAATATAATTATATATAAATCTTTTTGTGATTATTTCGTTTAATGGAAGAATTATAAATTAAATTATTTATCTGATTTTCAATGGCGGAGTAATCTAATTTTGTTTTCAGGAAAAGTGAGAAAATTTTTACGGAATTAAAAACCAAAATTAAGAGAAGTAGGAAATTGAAAGGAAGGCGGATAAAATGATGGAGGAATTACAAAATAAATTGGAGCAACTTCGTAAAAAAATTGACGAAATGGGGACTTATCTTTGACTTATCTGCAAAAGAGAGAGAAGTAAAAAAAATAGAAAAAGAAATGTCTCAAGGATCTTTCTGGTCTGATCAGGAAAAAGCTCAGGGAGTTACAAAAAGAGTTAAAGAATTAAAAGACACCATAGGCGAATTTAATGAGTTAAAAGATAACTTAGAAGAATTAGAAATACTCTTAGAGCTCAATCTGGAAGAAGACAGGAAAGAAATTTGGGAAGAGATAGAGCAAAAAGTAAAGGTTTTAGAAAAAGATGTTGAAAAAAAAGAATTAACTGTTTTACTAGATGGTAAATATGATACCAATAATGCCATAGTTACTATTCGGCCAGGTGCTGGTGGCACAGAATCTCAAGATTGGGTTGAAATGTTACTGAGGATGTATCTGAGATGGGCAGAGAAAAATGGGTATATCGCTAAGATAATAGAGATCTCACCCGGTGAGGAAGCCGGAATAAAGAATGTTACTTTCACTATTAGTGGAAACCATGCTTTTGGATATTTGAAAGCAGAGAAAGGAATACATCGTTTGGTTCGGATTTCTCCGTTTGATGCCAACAGAAGAAGACACACTTCTTTTGCCTCAGTAGAGGTTATACCTGAAATTGATCAAGAAGTAGAAATTGAGGTTAATGAATCAGATTTAAGGATAGATACTTATCGAGCTACAGGAGCAGGGGGTCAGCATGTTAATACTACTGATTCTGCAGTAAGAATAACCCATTTACCCACCAATATTGTAGTGCAATGTCAAAATGAAAGATCTCAATACAGTAACAAAATGACTGCAATGAAAATTTTACGGGCAAGATTGTTTGAAAATTACCAGCAAGAAAAGGAAAAAGACTTAAAAGAGGTTAGGGGAAAAAAGAAAGACATTGCCTGGGGAAGCCAGATACGTTCTTACGTATTTCATCCCTATCAGATGGTGAAAGACCATCGAACAGAAGTAGAAAGTGGAAACTTACAGGCAATTATGGATGGCGGAATAAATTGCTTTATTGAAGCCTACTTAAAGAGTAAGAATAAGAAAAAAGATTAAATTATATAGCTAAGGTAGGGTAGATTCGTCCATAAATAACAAATGATGGTTCTTGAGCTATTGTTGATACTGATTGGTTGCCTCATCATCAAAAAGTGGTCAATTTGGGAAAACAGTAGCCTTTGAATTATACATTGCTTGTGGTATTTCCGGTGCTATCCGGCATTTAGTAAGCATGCAGATTTCCAAAAGAATTATTGCCACCAATAAAGATCCGAAGACACCAATATTTAAGATTGCTACTTTAGGAATTGTAGGAGATTTATTTAAAGTCATTCCTTTGTTGATTGAGGATTTAAAAAAGATTAAAAATATAGTATAGATGGCAAACAGATAATTAGCTAATTAAGCTAATTAGTTAATTGGTTAATTGGGTAATTAATTTAGCTTAATGGAGAGAAAAATGATTAAAACTTATAACCCAAAAGAGACTAAGAAATGGATGGAATATCCCTCCTTATTGGTGGGAATTATTATGATAATCTGGGGAGTTATCAGCCGCCAAAA
>JAUVOA010000045.1 GCA_030599445.1 Atribacterota bacterium
AAAAGTAGAATTAGAAGTGCTTTAAATATAGTAGGACTTTCCGGTTTTAAAGATAGAAAAGCGAACCAATTATCGGGTGGAGAAGCTCAACGAGTGGTAATTGCCAGAGCCTTAGTGATAGAGCCGGAAGTTCTTTTTTTAGATGAACCTACTGCAAATATAGATCAAAAGCACATAGATGTAGTGGAAAGAATTATTAAAAAAATAAAGAAAGAGATTAGAACTACTGTAATATTTACTACTCACGACCTTTCCCAGGCCTATCGTTTGGCTGATGAGGTGATTTCTCTTTTGGATGGTAAAATTATTGAACAAGTTCCGGAAAATCTTCTTCGGGGAGAAATAATAGAAGCGGAAGATGGCTTAAAATGGTTTAAAACTATGAGGAATATAAAATTTGCTATAGTAAGTGAAAAAGTTGGTCCGGCGTATATTTCTATTGACCCCAGAGATATAATCTTGTCTTATGAACAGTTTCAATCCAGTGCCAGAAATTCCTTTTTAGGGAAAATAACAAAGATAATTGAGCAAAATCATTTGGTAAAATTAGAAATAGATATTGGTATCCCTTTAGTGGTGATTATTACCGGAGAGTCATTTTTTAAGATGAATCTCAATTTGGGAAACAAAGTTTATTTAACCTTCAAAGCTTCGGCAGTAAAATTATATTAATTTTAAAAAACGAGATATTTATAAAACAACATATGTAAACAATTAATAATTAGGAGATGAACAGCGAGCATGATAAAACCCTTATTTAAAGTTAGCACTCCCCAAGAGGTAATTACGAAGTTAAAAGATCATTTAAATTTAAAGGAGATAATCAAGAACAACATAGAGGAAGCCGATATTAAAATTGTCTTACATAGGTTTTTGGCGGAAGAGATAGTTGCACCCGCTAATCTGCCTGGTTTTAATCGTTCTACAATGGATGGTTATGCCATTAGGGCGGAAGATTCTTTCGGAGTAACTGACAGTTTACCTTCCTATCTGAAGATTATTGGAGAAATAAAGATGGGTGTTAAACCTGAATTTAAGATTAATCCTGGAGAGGCGGTAAAAATATCCACCGGAGGTATGCTCCCTGAGGGAGCAAATGCGGTGATGATGGTAGAATATACTGAACAGATTGATGATACAATCATTGAGGCAAGGAGGTCAATTTCTCTCTGGGAAAATGTAGTCCGAGAGGATGAGGATCTAAAAACAGGAGAGATTATATTAAGAAAAGGAAGCAGACTGCGTCCGCAGGATATAGGAATTTTAGCTGGAATAGGGAAAACTGATATCAAAATCTATGAAAAACCTAAAATTGCTATTATTTCAACGGGCAATGAAATAATCCCAGCTGAAGGCGAACCCCGAATAGGGCAGACAAGGGATATAAATTCTTACACCCTTGGAGCTTGCATTGAAGAGGCAGGTGGGGTTCCAATTTATAGAGGGATTATTAAAGATGAAGTTATTCTATTGGAGCAGGAGATAAAAAAGGCTATCAAAGAAGATAAGGCAAAAGCGGTAATTATTTCCGGAGGGAGTTCAGTGGGAGTAAGAGATGTTACCTTAGAAGTGCTTAATAGATTAGGGAAACCCGGTGTGTTGATTCATGGAGTATCGGTAAAACCGGGGAAACCTACCATACTTGCCATAGCTGACAATAGGCCGATATTTGGCTTGCCCGGTCATCCAGTCTCAGCGATGATAATCTTTGACCTTTTTGTGCGTCCTTTGATTAGCTGGTTGCAGGGGGGAGAATATATTTATAATTCTGCCAAAGAAATAGAAACAGAATTGACCTGCAATGTGGTTTCAGATTCAGGGAGAGAAGATTATGTACGGGTATTTGTATATAAAGAAGGTGAAAAATTTTATGCCGAGCCTATTCTGGGGAAATCAGGATTAATTTCTACCATGGTCCGGGCCTCAGGTTTAATAAAGATAGGATTAAATGTTGAAGGGTTAGAAAAGGGCAGCAAAGTAGCGGTTAGATTATTTTAGCTAAACTAATTAACCAACAAACCAGTTAACTAGCTAACTATTCACTAACGACTATTCAGGGGAGGAAAAATTGATTTGAGAAGAAATATTTATTTAAGTAAATTAACTTTAAAAGAAGCTCAAGAAAAATTTTATAAAACTTTATTAAAATACAAACTTGCTCAGCCTCTCAAAGGGGAATTGGTTTCTACTGAAGATTCTTTAGGACGGATTATCGCAGAACCAATTTTTGCAAAGATATCCTCTCCTTACTATCAGGCAGCAGCTATGGATGGGGTAGTGGTCAGGGCAAGGGATACTTACGAAGCTTTCGAATCTTCTCCTATTACTTTAAAGAGTAATCAAGACTTTCATTTTATAAATACCGGTAACCCTATACCTTTCGGTTTTGATGCAGTTATAAAGATTGAGGATATAAATCCTATAAATGAATTTAAAGGAGAGAAGAACAAAGGTATCTCTAATGATTTTACCGATAATTTAAAAGAAAAAAATATTAAAGGAATTATAATATTTTCGGCAGTTTCCCCGGGGCAGCATATCCGCAGCATTGGGGAAGATGTGGTAGCTAATCAGTTAATTATCCCTGTAAATCATAAAATCCGTCCAGTAGATATTGGAGCTTTGTTGGCAGGAGGAGTAAACCAACTTCTTGTCCGCAGGAAGCCCAAGGTAGCAGTTATACCTACGGGTGATGAGTTGATTCCACCAGGGGAAGAAATTAGTCCTGGCAAAATTATTGAATATAATTCTAAAATAATTAAAGGTCTGATATATGAGTGGGGAGGAAGGGCAAAAGTATACGAAATTGTCAAAGATATCCCCTTAGATTTAAAGAGGATTTTACTTGAATCTGCCTCACAAAATGATGTAGTAGTGGTTCTTGCCGGTTCCTCTGCTGGCTCTAAAGATTTTACTTCCGAGATTGTTAAAAGCATAGGTGATGTTTTGGTTCACGGGGTAGCTATTATGCCAGGGAAACCGACAATTTTAGGAATTATTGATGACACTCCTCTTATCGGACTTCCTGGTTATCCAGTCTCGGCAATCATTGCTGCGGAGCAATTTTTAAAACCTTTAATCTTCCGTAAATTAGGATTAACTGTAAAAAGGCGAGAAGAAATTAAAGTCCATATGGCCCACAAAGTGGTTTCTCGTTTAGGAGATGAAGAATTTTTAAGAGTAAAGTTGGGAAATATAGATGGGAAAATAATGGCTTTTCCGCTTTCTCGAGGAGCGGGAGTAGTTACTTCTTTTGTAGAAGCAGATGCCTTGATTCGTATTCCTTTACTTAAGGAAGGAGTAGATTTTGGAGAAGAAGTAGAAGCCGAACTTTTAGAAGATTTAAATAGAATAAAGAATAATATCATTGTGACTGGGAGTCATGATTTAGTTTTGGATATTTTAAGAAATGAATTACAAGAAGAGTTTTCTGATTTTAATTTAGTGTCCTTTAATGTAGGAAGCATGGGAGGGTTATTAGCACTGAAACAAAAAAGAACCCACCTTGCCACCGCTCATCTATTGGATCCGGAGAGTGGAGAATATAATTTTCCCTATATAAAAAAGATGCTTCCTCAGAAAGAATTGATAGTTGTGAATCTAACATACCGAGAACAAGGGATAATGGTAAAAAGAGGAAATCCAAAAAATATTAAAGGAATAGATGATTTAGTTAAGAAAGATATTAAGTTTATTAATAGACAGAAAGGGTCAGGTACCAGAGTATTATTAGATTATTTACTAAAAAAGAAAGGCATTAATCCTTTAAATATTCAGGGTTATTCCCAGGAAGAGTATACCCATTTGATGGTAGCCTCTGTAGTGGCGGAGGGGAATGTGGATACAGGTTTAGGGATTTTATCTGCTGCCAAGGCCTTTGGTTTAGATTTTGTGCCAGTGGCCAAAGAAAGATATGATATAATTATACCTAAAGAGTATCACTCTTCTTTAAAGATTCGAAAATTATTGACTATTATTAGATCGGAAAAATTTAGGAAAAAAGTCTTGAATTTGGGTGGATATGACCTCTCTCAGAGTGGAAAGGTAATAAAAGAATGAATAAACTAATAGATAATTTTGGCAGAGAAATTTCCTACCTTCGGGTTTCTATTACCGATAGATGTAACTATAGGTGCATTTACTGTAAACCCGAAGAACAATTTGAATTTATCCCACATGAAGAAATTTTAAGGTATGAAGAAATTGTAGAAATTATCGAAGAAGCGGTAAATTTAGGTATTACCAAAGTCAGGATTACTGGTGGCGAACCTTTAGCCAGAAAAGGAGTAGTGGATTTTATAAAGAAATTAAGAGAGATTAAAAAATTAGAAGACATATCTTTAACCACTAATGGTTTTTTCTTAAGTGAGTATGCCGAAAAATTAAAAGCTGCTGGACTGAATCGGGTAAATATTAGTTTAGATTCCCTGCAGGAAGAAAAATATAAAAGAATCACTCGAGGGGGAAGTTTAGAAAAAGCATTAAAAGGAATCGATTCTGCTTTAAAGGCAGGATTACTACCTATCAAAATTAATACTGTACTAATTAGGGGAATTAACGATGATGAAGTAGGAGATTTTGTAAGATTGACTTTAGGAAGACCATTAAATATTCGTTTTATTGAATTTATGCCCTCTGGAGAAGAGCTAAAAGATAATTATAGGGATAAATTTATTTCAGTTTTGGAAATCAAAGAGAGTTTAGCGGAAGAATACTCATTTAGGCCTATTGATATAAATTCAGGTAATGGACCAGCAAGATATTACCAGATTAAAGGTGGTCAAGGCACCATAGGTTTTATTACTGCCTTGAGCCAGCATTTTTGTAAAACCTGTAATCGGATAAGGTTAACTTCCGAAGGCAAACTAAGGCCTTGTTTGTTTTCTAATATGGAGGTTGATATTAAGCAGGCAATAAGGAATGCAAAAACCGATGATAAAATAATCAGGGGTAAAATAATAAGAAATAATATAGGAGAAGCAATAAGCATAAAACCTGAAGGCCATAAATTAAATGAGAAATTCTCAAATAGAGACTCTTTTAAGATGTCTAAAATTGGAGGATAGCAAAATGAAAGAAAAGGAACTAAGCCATTTTAATAAAAATGGAAGGGCGCATATGGTGGATGTTGGAGGCAAAGAAGACACACAACGAATAGCTATCGCGGAAGGTTCTATAGTTATGCAACCGGAGACTTTGAAGCTGATTAAAGATAGAAAGATTGCCAAGGGAGACGTTTTGGCAGTAGCCCAGGTCGCCGGCATTATGGCTGCTAAAAAGACCAGCCAGATTATTCCCATGTGTCATCCTTTAATACTTACCAATGTGGATCTTAATTTTACAATCAATGAGAATGAAAATAAGATTATTATTAAATCTAAAGTCAAAACCATAGGCAAAACCGGAGTGGAGATGGAAGCTTTAACTGCAGTAGCGGCTGCTGGTCTTACTATTTATGATATGTGTAAAGCAGTAGATAGGGGGATGGCTATTAAATCGATATATCTTTTAGAAAAAAGCGGAGGCAAGAGTGGGTATTTTTCGAGACCATTAGAAAAGAGGGATTGAATATGCAGATAAATGATAAGGAGAAAGAAGATAAAATGGAGAAGATTAAGGGAAAGATAGTAGCTGTATGTCGAAGTGAAAAGAAGGGGACTGTAAAAAAAGAGATAGACGAAGGGCTACTAATCGAGGACTTCGGATTAGAAAAAGATGCTCATTCAGGCAAATGGCACCGGCAGATTAGCTTATTAGGAGTGGAAAGTATTAATAAGATGCAAGGAAAGGGATTTAAAATAAAACATGGAGACTTTGCTGAGAATTTAACCGTAGAAGGTATTGTCTTATATCAACTTCCCTTGGGAACAAAATTGAAAGTTGGGGAAAATGTTTTATTGGAAGTAACTCAGATAGGAAAAGAATGCCACCAGGGTTGCGAAATTAGGAAAAAAATTGGGGATTGTGTGATGCCTCGAGAAGGGATTTTTACCCGTGTTTTAAAGAGCGGAAAAGTAAAAACCGGTGATGAAATTGAGGTGCTTTCCGAATGATTAAAATCGGGATTTTGACTATAAGTGATAAAGGGTCAAGAGGAGAGAGAGAAGATCAAAGTGGAAAAGTAATCGAAGAAGTAGTCAAGAAGATTAATGGAGAAGTTAAATATTATCAAATTATTCCTGATGAAAAGGATATTATTCAAGAAGAGTTGATAAAGGCAGTTGATAAATTACATCTCGATTTAATTTTAACTACCGGAGGAACAGGTTTAGGAAAAAGAGATGTTACTCCGGAAGCTACTTTGGCGATAATCAAAAAAGAAGTACCGGGGATTAGTGAAATTATCAGAAGTGAAAGTTTCAAGAAGACTAATCGATCGATATTGTCTCGAGGGGTGGCAGGGGTTAGGAAAGAAAGTTTGATAATAAATTTACCCGGCAGCCCTAAAGGAGTAAGAGAATCTTTAGAAATAATATTAGAAGCATTGCCGCACGGTATAGAAATTTTAATAGGCCAAGCTGCTGAGTGTGGAAAAAACGATGAAGAAATTAGGTGAAAATTAATGAAAGTTATATTTTTGGGTACCAGTTCAGGTATGCCTACTTTAAAGCGCAATGTATCTTCTATTGCCCTTATCTTCATTAATAAAAACAAACTATGGTTATGGGATTGCGGAGAAAGCACTCAACAGCAGATTCAGAAAACCTCTTTGAAGTTATCTAAATTAGAGAAGATTTTTATTTCGCATTTACATGGGGATCATGTATTTGGGCTTCCGGGTCTATTGGCTTCCCGGGGTTTAAGAGGTGGAAAAAATCAAAATAAAGTTCAAATATTTGGTCCGGAAGGCCTGGATAAATATTTAAAAGAAACCCTAAATATAACTAAAACCTATATCCCTTATGAAATTGAGATAGAAATTATTCCACCAAATTTATCAGCAGGAATCATCTGGGAAGATAAGGAGTATATAGTTCGATACACAGAAGTAAATCACAATATTAAAGCTTATGCCTATTCTGTTGAGGAAAAAAAGGATAGGAGTCATTTTTTAGTAGAAAAAGCTCGACAATTAAATATTCCTCCTGGTCCAATTTATCGTACTCTAAAAGAGGGCAAAACAGTTGAATTGCCCAATGGAAGAATCTTTCAGGGTAAGAATTTTTTAAGTAAAATTAAAAAAAGGAGAAAGATAGTCTTTTGTGGTGATACTGCCTATTGTGAAAATTCAGTGCATCTGGCTAAAGATGCCGATCTTTTAATTTATGAAGCAACTTTCTCCCAACAGGAAGAAGACCTGGCTAAGAGAAATTTCCATTCGACTACCACAATAGCTGCCAAGGTTGCTAAAGAAGCCCAGGTTAAACAATTGATACTAACTCATATTAGTCCTCGATATAGCTCGAATAATAAGTTGGCAATAACCGAGAATGGTTTACTTGTTGAGGCTCAGAGCGTATTTCCTGAGACTATATTAGCAGAGGATTTTATGGAATATGAGATATAGGTATTATTGATGGGATATAAAAAGTTGTTAAAAAACTTGAAATTTATCTTTTTTTAAGGTATGCTTTTTATGTTATAAATAAATTTTTCTTTTAATAGGGAAGATTATCTGATAAGATAATTAAAAAATTATTTGTCGATAATTACAAAGAAAATAAAAATTAAAGTAGTGTTGAATTTACACTTAATTACCTAATGAATTTTGAAATCGGTAATTATAATAGAAGGAGGAAAATATAAAATGAAGGCTGTAGTTGATAAAGATTTATGTACCGGGTGTGGATTATGTGAAGATACCTGTCCCGAAGTATTTGAAATGAAGGATGATATAGCGATAGTGAAGGTTAGCAAGGTACCAGATGATTTGGTAGAATCATGTAAAGAGGCTGCCGATGGTTGTCCGGTAGAAGCTATAACTTGTGAGTAAAATGAGTAAGCAATATAAAAAATAATATAAATAAAAAGGAGCAGATTAATTAATCTGCTCCTTTTTATTTTAACAATTAGTATAATTTGATTGAATAGGAATTTCTTTTTTATGTAAGTTCTAATTAGTATGTAGTATATGTAGTATGAGTATATAGTGAATAGTATTCAGTAATTAAACGAAAAGCAAAAAGCGCAAAACGAAAAATCATAGCTCAAAATTTAAAATTTAGTATTGAGAGAAAAAGTTTTGAGTTTCGAATTATGGTTTTTACTTCTAGCTTTAATTTTTTTATTAGGAGAAATTTATTAATCCAAAACTATACGCTAAACGCTGTACGCTCTACGCTAGGTTTATTCACTATCGACTAATTTATACACTCTTGCTTCATAAGGACGTAAATATATTCTTTTAATATCCTCATCTTTTTCAACATCATAATTACTGATTAGTAACTCTTTTTCTTGGTAATTAATATTTACCGGAAGATTAAAAATTGTTTGGCTGTAAAAGAAGTTAAGAATAATTAGTAATCGGTCTTTATTAAGAGTACGTAAATAACTATAAATATGTTCATCATCTTCTAAGATAAGCTGATAATCTCCGTAGATCATAATTAAATTTTCTTTCCTAAGCTGGATTATTTTTTGATAATAATAAAATATTGAATTTGAATCTTTTAAATCACGGGCAACATTTATATCCGGATAATTTAGGTTGACTTTTATCCAGGGGGTGCCAGTAGTAAAACCAGCATAAGGACTATCGTCCCACTGCATGGGGGTGCGGGCATTATCCCGACTTATTCGATGAATGGCTTCCATAATTTTTTCTTTAGGAAAACCTTTTTTAGTCATTTCGCGGTAGAAATTTAGAGTTTCTATATCACGATAGTTTTCTATATCATCGAAAGTAACATTGGTCATTCCAATTTCTTCACCTTGATAGATATAAGAAGTACCAGGAAGAGTATATAAAAGGGTGGCTAACATTTTGGCAGATTCTATACTGTATTTCTTATCATCACCGAATCGGGAAACCATTCGTGGTTGGTCATGATTATTCATAAAAAGGCTGTTCCAGCCTTTTTCTTTTAAGCCGTCATACCACTTAGTAAAGATTTCTTTTAGTTCAGTCAATCTCCATTCTTTGGGTTCCCATTTATTTATAGGGTCATGGTCAATATCCATCAATTCGAAATGAAATACCATATTGAGTTCATGTCGATCCTGGTGAACATACTTAGCTGCGATTTGGGGGGCAGTCCCGGGAGTTTCTCCTACAGTCATAATGTCGTATTTTGAAAGTACTTTTTTGTTCATCTCTTGCAGGT
>JAUVOA010000218.1 GCA_030599445.1 Atribacterota bacterium
CCTCTACCACATCCTCCATGGTAATCAATCCTGCTGTCCCGCCATATTCATCAATAGCAATGGCGATTTGTATTCTGTCTTTTTGAAAAATATCCAACAGTTCGTCTATTTTTTTATTTTCCGGAACAAAGTAAGTCTCCCTTATTATCCCTTTTAAATCAAATTTTTCCTTTGAAGTATACCATTGCTCATATATGCCTAAAAGATCCTTGGCATACAATATTCCGATAATATTGTCTATGGTTTCTTCATATACAGGGATTCTCGAATGCCCCATTTTTTTAATCAATTTTAATATTGAACCTAATTTAGTATCAGAGGGGATGCAGGCCATATCTACCCGGGGGATCATTACTTCTTTTACCATAGTATCGCTAAATTCAAATATATTTCTAATCATTTCATTCTCTTCCTCTTTAATCACTCCCTCATCCTTACCAGCATCTATCAGGGTTATTAAATCTTCTTCGGTAATTTCTTTTTTCTCTCTAACGCTTTTTTTACCAAAAAAGTAATACAGGGCACTAATTACTACTTTAAAAAGTTTAATTAGGGGGAATAACCCGGTGGAAATTATTTCTATCGGTCTGGCAACTTTTTTGGAAATTTTTTCGGCATTGGCAACAGCTAATGATTTCGGGACAATTTCTCCGAAAACAAGTATTGTAAAAATCATTATTCCGCTGGCTATACCTATGCCTATATTTCCAATAAGTTTTATAGCTAAATAAGTAGCCAAAGAAGAGGCCGTAATGTTTACGAACATATTCCCGATTAAAATAGAGATTAATGTTCTTTGGGGGTCATCAATAAGTCTGATAATTGATTTTACGCGCCAATTATTCTCTTCTTCTTTTTGCATTTTTTTTAATTGTAGCTTATTAAGTGAGAAGAGAGCGGTCTCTGTGCCGGAAAAAAAGGCAGATAATATTATAAAACCTAATAAAGCGATAACTTCAAATATCAATATTATTAAATTAAGGGGGTCATCCAAAAAATAATCACCGCAACTTTTTAAAAAACCATTTAGTATATTTTAAAATATCGACCATTTTAATTAATTTATCTGTACTAATAAATTTATATTCACTTTTACTTAATTAGATTAGAAATCTAAATAGAAATAACAATTATTTCTTTTAGGTTTCTAATTTAATTTTTACAATGTGTATTATCTTGCTATATTTATTATACTATATGTATACTTATAAAATTAAATATTTTTTATAATCTTTCTCTGTTTAATCGATAAAATTATGCAACTTTAACCTTAGTTTTAGCTGATATTCTCATTTTTTGTAAAATTATTACTCCAACTAACAAGACAATACCTACGCTATCAGTTAATAATCCAGGTGTTAATAAAGCAAGTGCACTAATCATTAATATAACTCTTTCATATATCTTGGTGTGGTCAAATAGATATCCACCAGCTGCTGCTCCTAAGGCTAACACACCGGCTAAAGCAGTAACAATTAATAATAAAGTATGTCCAATTGTGCTATTTATAAATAACAATCCGGGATCAAGGGCAAACAGAAAAGGAATCATAAATCCCGCTACTGCTAATCTCACTGCAATAAAACCGGTTTTCATAGAATTTCCGCCGGAAATTCCTGCTCCTGCATAAGCTGCTACCGCAACCGGTGGGGTAAGATCAGCGATTACTCCAAAGTAAAGAATAAATAGATGGGCAGCCAAAGGCTGTACCCCCAAATCAACCAAAGCGGGTGCAGCCATGATAGATAGAATTATATATTTGGCAGTGGTGGGAAGTCCCATCCCTAATAAAATTGAGGCAATCATAGTGAAGAAGAGGGTCAACATTAGATTTCCCTGACCTAACATTACAAGTCCATTGGCAATCTTTAATCCTAAACCAGTAAGAGTTACTGCTCCCACTACCATTCCAGCACAGGCACAAGCCGCTGCCACTCCTAATGCCATCTTTGCTCCATCTTCAAAAGCTTCTCCAAGAGTTTTAAAATTTAAACGAGTCTCAGCTTTTACCATACTTATGGCTAAACACATTACAATAGCCCAGAAGGCTGAAAATAAAGGAGTATAACCTCTTACCAATAGGTATACCAAACCAATTATAGGAATGATTAAATGTCCTCTTTCTTTTAATACCTTGCCCAACTTAGGAAGTTGTTTCTTAGGCAAGCCTTTTAATCCATATTTGCAAGCTTCCAAATGAACCATAGTACCTACTGCTATAAAATAAATTACCGCAGGGATTACCGCAGCATAAGCAATTTTTATATAAGGAATTCCCAAAAACTCAGCCATTACGAAGGCAGCTGCACCCATTACTGGAGGTAATATCTGCCCACCGGTAGAAGCAGCAGCCTCTACTGCTCCGGCAAAATCTTTTCGATAACCTATACTCTTCATTAAAGGAATGGTGAAGCTACCGGTAGTTACGGTATTTGCCACTGAACTTCCGTTAATAGAGCCCATAAATCCACTGGCGATAACTGCCACCTTTGCCGGTCCACCGGTTGTATGACCAGCAAGGGCCATTGCTACGTCGATAAAAAATTTACCCATCCCGGTTTTATTTAATACCGCACCAAAAAGAATAAAGAGAAAAACGAAAGAAGCCGATACACCTAAGGGTATTCCGAATATTCCTTCTGTTCCGGAATATAAATGCTCTATTATTCTTTCCAATGAGTACCCTCGATGAGCGAAGAATCCCGGCATTATCTGCCCGAAATAAGAATATAATAAAAATACAGTTACTACTATTGGAAGAGCTGAACCAATAACTCTTCGAGTTCCTTCTAAAACCAATATGATAGTCAAACCGCCTACTATTAAATCCATTGTGATGGGTAATCCAGAGCGTATGACCATTTCTTTATAATATACAACCAAATACAAGCATATCCCTGCTCCTATAAAAGCTAAAATTATATCAAAAAAAGGTATTTTTGTTTTATTTTTGTCAAACTCTTTTTTGGAACCTGGATAAATAAGGAATATTAAACTTAAAGTAAAAGCCAGATGAACTGCTCTTTGCTTTAGAGCTAACAACAAGCCGAATCCTCCGGTGTAAAACTGGAAAGCTGAGAAAGATATAGCAATAATAGAAATGATTATAGCCGCGATACCGAGAGGTCTTCTAATTCTTGATTCTGTATCATATTGCTCCATAAGTTTCTGAACATCAATTTCTTTATTTTCAGTTTTACTATCTTCAACCATTTATAAGCTTCCTCCTATAAGATAATTAAATAAATTAATCCTATCTATTTCAAGGGTTAATAATCTATCTCCTACTAATAAAGATAAATTAATTTCTTTGCCTTTAAAATAGAAAATATTTTCTCTTACCGCCCCAATTCTATAATAAATTGGGTTAGGCATAATCCTGTACATATTTTTTATTTTAAATCTACCCTCTTCTTCCACAAATATTTCATTTTCAAAAGTTGTATAGGGGAGCCCTGCTCCGTGATCGAGAAAATTAGTTTCAATTAATACAATTTGATAATCTTTATTAATGATAAATATTTCCCAGACGGGCGTTAGGGCAACAGAGTGAGTA
>JAUVOA010000013.1 GCA_030599445.1 Atribacterota bacterium
GAAGCTTATGATAAACAGGAAGAATTAAAAGCCATGCTTATTTGTGCTAAAGCTATAATCTGGTTTGCCGAGCGTTATGCCGAAAAGGCCTTAGAGATGGCTGATGCCGAGAAAAATTCTCAAAGAAAAAAGGAACTTTTCAAGATAGCTGAAGTGTGTTCACATGTCCCTGTCCATCCTCCCCGCAATTTTTGGGAAGCCCTCCAGATCTACTGGTTCGTTCACATAGGAGTTATAACCGAGCTTAATACCTGGGACTCCTTTAATCCAGGCAGATTAGACCAGCATTTATACCCCTTTTATAAAAAGGGGTTAGAAGAAGGAACGCTGACTCATGAGAAAGCAAAGGAGCTTTTAGAAAGTTTTGACCTTAATTTAGTCCACTTTTAATTTTTAAATGAAAAAAGTAAACAAGAAATTGACAAAAATAAAGAGATGTGTTATTTTTATATTGATAACTGGTCATACCACATGATAACATACCATAATTTAATAGGGGTAATATATTGAATTTTAAAGTAATAAATAAAAAATCTACCTTAGAAATAATAATACAGCAGATAAAAAACCAAATAAAAAAGGGAATTTTAAAACCCGGAGAAAAACTGCCTTCAGAAAGAAAATTAGCTAATCAATTAGGAGTAAGTAGAGCATCTGTTAGAGAAGCTATTCAAGCCCTTGCATTTTCAGGTTACCTTGAAGTAATTCAAGGTAAAGGAACCTATATTTTAGAGATGGCTACCCAATATGACGAAATCGTTAATTTTTTTTCGGAATTCTCTAATTATTCTCTAGATTATCTCATGGAAGCAAGAATTATGTTAGAAGGTGAGTTTGCACGATTAGCAGCTCTAAATGCAAACCAGGAAGAAATCGATTTAGTTGAAAGAATTTTTAATGAAATTGCCAGTTCTAAGGATTTAAACAGTTTTGTCGTTAAAGATTTGGAATTTCATTTAACCATAGCTAAGGCAACCCATAATCCTATCATGAATGGATTAATGAAAATTATAGGAGAAATGCTATATAAAGAAACTCGGAAGATTATTGAAATATCCGGAGATACTAGGAAAAATACCATTGAAACTACCAGGAATTTAGTCCAGGCTATTAAACAACGAAATGCCGAAAAAGCGAAAGAATTGATGAGCGAACATATTAGGAATATTAGAGCATCTTTAGAATAATATTAATCTCACTAACGATGAACATATTAATTCTTTTCTTTTACGCAAATAAATAGAAAAATAGTACCTCGACCTGGATGAAATAGGGGAAGCTGAAGAAAAACTTTCCAAAAGTATGAATATAAGCCGTGGTCCCATCCGTGAAGCATTGAACAGATTAGAAAAAGAAGGTTTTGTTACTATTATTCCGCGCAGAGGGACTATGGTTTCTAATGTGACTGCTCAAGAAGTGAAAGACATATTTAAAATTAGGGGGTTACTTGAACCGTTTGCAGCTAAAGAATCCTTGTCTAGAATCTCAAGGCCTAAGTTAAAAGAGATTAAAAAAGAATTTATAACACTCATGGCAAAACCAGAAAACAAAGAAAATAGAATGCGATTTTTTGTTATATATGAAAGGTTTCATAAATTATTAAACGAAAAATGTAGGAATAAAAAGCTTGTTGATATCTTAGATAATTTTGAAGATCACACTAATTGGTTTATAAATTTGTTTTTGAAAAATTGTTCTTTTAAAGAATCAATAAAAGAACATCTCTCTATTATAGAAGCCATAGAAAAAAAAGAGGAAGACTTAGTTGCTGATAATTTGATTCGACATTTAGAGCGCGTGGAAAATTCTATACTTTCAGAAATTACTTCTTGATGGTACTAGGTTTAATTATAAGGAAATAAAGAATTTTATGGGTTGTATGATTTTTGAGAATTGGAATAATATAAGAAAATATTTTGGAATGATTTTGTATATTGCTGATAATGTCTTTTTAATCTTTTAATAGGCTTTCAACAAACTCGCTCTTTAAGAATTAAATATTAGGAAGGAAAGATTTTGCAAGGCGAATCTTATCTTTATTTCCTGTCTTAGCAGCAGTCAAAGCACTCAAAAGAACAGTAATATAGGCGATAGTACAGTGATTAGAGATAGCTCAGAGTCCTCTAACATTTGGATTTTGTATACAAAGGAAAGAAAAAATAAGGCCGAAAGGAGGCGAGAAGGTAATAGTTAAGATAAATAATACAATAAGCTATATTTTTTAGCAATTGTTTTTTTGAATGTTAGTAAAATCTATAATAATTAAAAAATTAAAAAAAGGAGATTAAGAATAAATGTTTTATCATGATTATGAGTTGGGTAAATCATCTATGGTACTTACTAAAGATCTTTTTAAATTAAAACCAGGGGAATCTTTTATTATTACGGCGGATACAGAGACAGATCCCCATGTAGTAGATGCTATTGCGCGGGCCGCATTTGCCTTAGATGCAAAACCAATGGTAATTTGGACGGCATCAGGTTTAGGTTGTGGAAAAGTTCTTGATTCTTTTTTACCTTCTAAACCATTAACTGCTGCCCTCAAAGAGGCAGATGCTTGGGTAGAATTAAATAATAAATGGATTTTTTATTCTACAATATACGATACGGCTATAAAAGAAAATAAAAAATTGCGATATTTAAATTTAGTAGGTATGACCCCAGGTATGATGACTAGATTAATTGGAAGAGTTGACTATCCTGTTTTAAAAACATTTTTATGGGAAATTGTTGAAATGACTAAAAATGCTAAACATATTCATTTTACTACTCCTGCTGGTACTGATTTAGAATTTGATAATGCCAAAGATTCTAAGGGGAAACCTGATCCAAATCATCCTACTTTGTTTGAGTTTGGAGATGCTAGTACTCCTGGGGCTCATATGTTAGCTGGTCAAATTGCGTGGGCTCCAGATCTAGATTCGATTAATGGTTTACTTGTTTTTGATGGAGCTGTTGATCCTCCATGTCGTAAGTTAGAAGAACCTATTCGTCTGACAATTAAGAAGGGAACAGTAACTAAGATTGAAGGGGGAAAACAAGCGGTACAATTCGAAATTTGGTTAAAAAGTTTTAATGATCCGCAAATGTTTAGATTGGCTCATGCTAGTTATGGTTTTAACCCTGGTGCGCATCTTTCTGGAGATATAGTAGAAGATGAAAGAATTTGGGGTTGTACCGAATGGGGCCTTGGCAATATTGGAGCTATATTAATTACCCCAGACGGAATACCTGGTGCTTCTCATTCTGATGGAATTTGTCTAAATACTTCTGTATGGTTGGATGGAAAACAGATTATGGATAAAGGACAAATGATTGATTCTCGACTTGCTGAATTAGCCCATAAACTCGGACATTAATAGACAGGAGAATATCCGAGAATAAATTCAAAGTTTTTCTGATCTATTTAGAGCAAAGGGAAGGCAATTCTTAGGGAGTGCTGAGTTGCCTTCCAAAGGAAAGCTTTTAGATGATCAATTGGAACTAATTAGAAGAATTAAGAACATTCCTTAATTCTGTAGAGTCTATTTGGATTAAATTAAAGAAAATGATGAAGTAGCTGAATGTTTGAAGACCATACTCGGTATAGGGTTTTACCATGTTAATTGGGCATGAGATAAGTATTAATACCCCAGGTTGGTTTTAGTTGAAGTAATAATGCCAGCAGACAGAAAAGATGCCCAAATAAGAAGCTATTATGAACCAATGTAGGCTAAAAAGGGGCCTTTATCAAATTTTATAATTTATGCTATAAATAGGCACAGATAGAAGGATAATCGAGAATTTGAAGATGGGGAAAATAACGATGAAAAGCCAATGCAGCCGAGAGAAATAAAATTTGTATTTGGCTTTCATGATAAGGAGATAACTAATGAATAAAAAACTAATTGATACTTTTTTTAAGATGGTTCATATTGATAGCGAATCAGGTGAGGAAAAGGAATTCATTTCATATCTCAAAGACCTTTTCACAAAGGAGCATAAAGCAAAATGTAGCATTGATAATTATGGTAATCTCATAGCAAAGATTCCTGCTAAAAATTCCACTCGCACAGAGCCTGTCCTCTTTGGTTTTCATGCCGATACCGTTAAACCGGGTAAAAATATTGAACCTATTTTAAAGGATGGGATAATCCGTTCCAAAGGAGAGACCATTTTAGGTGCGGATGATAAGGCTGGTATTGCAGAACTCTTCGAAGCGATCAGAACAGCTGAGCAACATCCTCCTTTAGAGATTGTAATTTCAAGAGAAGAAGAGGTTGGACTCAAAGGCTCCAAAAACATTGACATATCTTTACTTGATTCAAATACTGGGTTCTTGATCGATATGGATACTCTTGATGCTATTGTCATTGGTGGCCCATCCTATATGAGTATCGATGTAGATATTACAGGAAAGGCGGCTCATGCCGGGATGGAACCAGAAAAGGGCATATCATCTATTAAAGCTGCATCGTATGCAATTTCAATATTAAAAGAAGGTTGGATTGATGAGGAGACAACCGTAAATGTTGGAATTATCAAAGGTGGTCAAATACTTAATGCTGTTCCAGAGAAAACAGATGTCAAGATCGAATGTCGAAGCCAATCTCATGAGAAGTGTCTTCGCCAGAGCAACTTAATTAAGGAAGTGTTTCTCACAGCGGCTAAGACTGTAGGAGCTCAGGCAGAGGTTAAAACGGAACTACTCATAAAAGCTTCCCAGATTTCAGAGGATGCCGAAGTGGTAAAAGTTGCAAAGAGAGCAGTGAGTAGTGTAGGCTTAAAACCAAATGTACAGATTATCTGCGGAGGAACCGATGCTTCAAACTACAATGAGAAAGGTATCGAAACAGTGGTTATAGGGATGGGAGTCAAAGCAGAACATACTAAGGAGGAGAATATAGCTGTGGCAGATATGGAGAAAGTAGTAGATGTAATTCAGCATATCTTTAAAGAATTAAGTGAGAAGAGGTAGGAATGAGAGTATTTGAAGTAATTAAAGGACGACGAAGCATTCGGAAATTTGAAAAACGTTTGATAGAGAAGAAGATTTTACATAAGCTTGTGGAGGCAGGTGTTTGGGCTCCTACAGGAGGAAATTCGCAGACCTGGGTGTTTATAATTGTTACCGATAGCGATCGGATTCGAAAGATAAAAGCAGTGAGTCCGGGAATTTTGGGGATCCCTAGCGCTCTAGTTGTGGTCTGTCAGGATAAAGAACTTGCTTATAAGAAGGGCGGGGAACTCGGTAGAGATGTATCATCGATAATGGATGTTGCTATGGCTAGCCAAAATATTATGCTTCAAGCATATGATGAAAAGATAGGCTCTTGTCCAGTCTTATCATTCTATAAAAAAGGGGTGCAAACCTTACTTAACATTCCGGAGTGGATTGTGCCAGAATTACTAATCTCCCTGGGTTATCCAGCAGAGTCTCCAGAACCTCCAAAGAGAAAGTTTGGAGAAGTTTGCTTCTTTGAGGAGTATAAGAGCGCAAATGGAAGATAAATTAGAAAAGGAAATATTCGAACTAATATGTTATATGTTAATAAGTGCAAGAAACCTGGACCAGGAAACAAAGATGTATGGTCCATTTAGGTTGGTGGATGCTGCTAGTAAACTGATAGAGATTTTAGAAAAAAATGAGATTTATGATGAATTTCTCTCTCAAGTGAGAACTATAATTGAGGCCAATAAGTATAAGGTAATGACAGATAAAGAGGAGTTTGTAGCTTTCTTGGATGATCTAGTCCTAAAGATGGTGGCAAAGTTAAAAGAAGCTGGATAAGGTGAATCTGAATGCCTGCAGATCGAACTTTACTGGATTAAGAAATATTTAAAAAGGAGGTGATGTGAATACGGGCGACAATAAGTTACTACCTTAAATTAAAATATTTTATTTATAAGGAGGATATTATGAGTAAGAGTGTAAAGATTTTATTGGTTACTTTATGTTTAATTGGGATATTAAGTTTGGGAGTTGCAAGTGCGGCAGAACGGCCTTTCAGAACTAACTGGTCCTGGCCTACATATATTGACCCTGCAGTGGGCTCTGATTTTTCAAGTTCTACTGCTTTGGTTAATCTCTACGATACTCTTTTTTATCCTGATATTAAAGGGGACCCTCAGCCTCATATTGCGGAGAGCTGGGAGGTATCAGCCGATGGACTAGTCTGGACAATTCATCTGCGTCAGGGAATTAAGTTTCATGATGGTACTGAACTAACAGCAGAGGATGTTAAGTTTAGTATGGACAGATTAATAACTATTGGAGAGGGTTACGCTTACCTATTTAAAGTGATTAAAAGCACGGAAGTACTCGATAAATATACTGTGGTTTTCCATTTAAACCACCCATTCGGACCGTTCGAGGCAGTTATGTACAGGTTTTATATATTAAATAAGGATTTAGTTATGGCGAATATTGAGAGACCTGGACCATATGGTGATATGGGTGATTATGGTAAACAATACCTTCTAACTCACGATGCCGGCTCTGGACCTTATATGGTTAAAGCGTTTCCTCTTGAAGAATACTTGCTTATGACTATACACCCGAATTATTGGATACCGATTGATCCTAATGCCCCTGATGAATATAAGATGATCGGGACGTGTGAACCGGTAACAGTTAGGACAGCGATGTCGCGTAGGGAACTTGAAATTGCAGACCGATGGCAACCAGTTGAGGCACTCGATGCATTGGAGAAGATTAATGGTATAAAGATTGGGGAGTTTGACTCGGGACTTTCATATTATTATATGGTAAATACAAAAAAGCCCCCAACTGATGATATCCACTTCCGAAAGGCTATGGCTTGGGCTCTGGATTACAAGACTGTAATAAATAAGGTATTCCCTGGTTCCATTCAGTCAAGGGGCCCCGTTAATCAGTCATTGCCCGGTGCCGATCCTACAATATTTCAATACCAACGGAATCTGGATAAAGCAATGGCGGAGTTAAAACAGTCTAAATATTACAATCAATTAGATGAATACCCTGTCGTCGTTGCCTTTCCTTCCGTTCCGGCTGACAATGAGAAGATGGCGCTCTTATTTATGTCTAATATGGCCGATATCGGAATAAAAGTTGAGACATTAAAGGTCCCCTGGGCATCAATAATTGAGATAATGGCATCAGAGGAGACAAGTTCGCATGTCGCAGGAGTTAGTGTTGCTCCTCACTATCCAGAGGCAGGATCTTTGCTTGAGTCGCGATATAAGTCTGATTCAGTTGCCACATGGGAGCAAAACGAATGGTTGCTCGACTCCAAGTTTGACGCGATGATTGAGGATGCCCTTAAGACTGTTAATAGAGAAGAAAGATTTGTTAAATATAGTAAGACACAACAATACATTATGGACCTTTGCCCTACTCTCTTCATATTTGACATGATGGCTAAACACCCCTATCAGGTAGGCTATATAGACTGGCCTGCAGCCCGAGGAGAGGTTATCCCGGTTATGGGCTACAATCTTGCTGGGCGTTTTATTAAAGTATATCCGGATAAACGAGCTGAACTGTTAAAGTAAAGAGAAGGAGGATATATGGGGAGGAATCTATATAGGTTCCTCCCCATTTAAATATGGGAAGAACAATAAAGTTTATAGCAAAACGATTGGCATTTTCAGTATTTGTCTTAGTGGGGCTCTCTATACTTATATTTGTTATCGCTCGTGTGATGCCGGGTAACCCAGCGAGAATGGCTTTAGGGGCAAGAGCCCCTGAGTGGGTTGTGGAGAGACTAAGAGAAGAGATGCATCTTAATGAACCTCTTTACGTCCAATACTATTACTGGGCTAAGGGAGCTCTACATGGTAATTTTGGGATATCCTTGGTTACCCGCCGTAGTGTTGCCAATGATATTAAGGCATTTTTTCCAGCAAGTCTGGAACTTGCCCTTTATGCTGGGATTTTCATGGGGATTATAGGAATTGTACTCGGTACTATTTCCGGTTGGTACGCTAATACATGGGTGGATAACCTGGTACGGATTATCTCCTACATGGGGATTGTTACCCCTTCTTTCGTGTTTGCCATTTTTTTTGTATTAATTTTTAGTTACGTCTTGGAAATCTTGCCTACGATAGGTAGGCTTACTCCAGGTGTAGTGCCACCACCTTCAGTAACAGGGGTAATTACATTTGATGCATTAATTACAGGTCGCTTTGATGTATTTTTTGATGCCCTGAAGCACCTTTTATTACCAGCAATTAGTTTAGCTATGGGACCACTATCTCAAGAGGCAAGGATTACTCGAGCATCTTTAGTTGATAATGTACAAAAAGATTATATTGCAAGTGAGCGGTCATGCGGCATACCTGAGCGAACTATTATGTTTAAGTATCTTTTAAAGCCATCGCTTATTCCAACTATAACTATATATGGCTTGGATTTTGCCTCAATTTTAGGTAATGCCTTTTTGGTTGAATTAATTTTTAACTGGCCCGGACTATCACGCTATGGGATGAATGCAATGTTGCAAAAAGATCTCAACGCTATAACAGCAGTAGTTCTTGTGCTTGGGTTAGTTTTCATAATCGCTAATATCGTTGTAGATTTGACTGTTGGTTATCTTGATCCCAGGATTGGTTTGGGAACAGAAAGGAGTAGTGAATAAGATGCAAAAGAAATCCCTTACACAAGAAGAACTGTCCAGAAGATGGGAAAATATTCGAAGAAATTGGTATAAATTTTCACGTAATCCTCTTTCTATTACAGGACTGGTAATGATCTGTATAATTCTGTTTTTTACTATATTTGCCCCTTTTGTTTCTCCATATCCTGAATCAGCCGGTAAATTTATAAACTTTTATGAAGCAAGCCAACCACCAAGCTTAAATCATTTATGCGGAACAGATGCGTTTGGCCGAGATATCTTAACGCGTATTTTCTTTGGCTGCCGGTATTCCCTAATAATGGGAGTCACCGTTTTGTTGTTGATTGTCCCTGTAGGCGTTGTTCTGGGACTAATCGCGGGATACCATAGAGGTAGCTGGTTAGAAATAGTAATTATGCGAATCACCGATATTTTTATTGCTGTTCCACCTCTAATTTTGGCTCTGGCAGTTTGTTCTGTTTTAACTCCTAGCATATTTAATGCTATGCTTGCAATTTCTATTGCGTGGTGGCCCTGGTATACAAGGTTGGTGTATGGAATTGCCTCTTCCCTTAAAGAAGAGTTTTTTGTTAAGTCGGCAGAGGTGACTGGGGCAAATAAAATGTATATACTATTCAGAGAAATTCTCTTAAATTGTATATCACCTATCCTTACTAAAATGAGTTTGGATATGGGTTGGATAATCCTGATTGGATCGAGTTTGAGCTTTGTAGGACTTGGTGCTCAGCCTCCAACCCCTGATTTAGGGAGTATGGTTGCCGATGGTTCTAAATATCTACCCGATCAATGGTGGATATCAGTATTTCCTGCTTTTGCAATTATGTTAATTGTATTAAGTTTCAATCTTTTTGGAGATGGAATTCGTGATACGCTCGGAGTAGAAAGGGGATAAATTTTTATGACTAAACCGTTACTTGAAATTAAAAATTTGCATGTATGGTTCAAAGTCTTTGGAGGAATACTTAGAGTATTAGATGGAGTAAATTTTACCGTGATGTCTGAAGAAAAAGTAGGTTTAGTTGGAGAGACGGGTTGTGGGAAGACAACTACGATGAAAGCTATAATGAGGCTACTCAGCATGCCCCCTGCGATAATCCCTAAGGGAGAAATTTTATTTAAGGGTAAGGATATCCTGCGGATGAACCGAGCAGAACTCCAACAAATTAGAAAGGAAAAAATCTCCATGATATTTCAGGATCCGACCGCTGCCCTAAATCCTGTCTTTACAATAGGCACTCAAATCCAGGATGCCGTTAGATTTTCAGGGAAATCAGGGAGGAAAATGAAAAAAGATGAAATCAAAGCACGTGCAATGCAAGTATTAAAGGAGGTTTCACTACCGGATCAGGAAAGAGTGCTTCACAACTATCCCATCCAACTCTCTGGGGGTATGCGTCAGAGAGTGTGCATATCTATGGCTCTGGTAAGCGCCAGTGAGCTGATTATTGGCGATGAGCCCGAGACTTCGCTCGATGTAACAATAAAAGACCAGATCCTGAGATTATTAAAAGAACTGGTAGAGAAACATAATACATCGATTATTTTAATTAGTCATGCTTTAGGAACAGTTAAAAATATGACAGATAAAGTCTATGTCATGTACGCCGGCACAATGGTAGAGTTGGCTAAAACAAAAGACTTATTTGCTCATCCATTGCACCCATATTCTAAGGGGCTATTAGCTGCTATCCCCAGACTAACTGGTGGTGGAATAGGAGAAGGGATTGATGGCCATATCCCCGAATATATCAATCCCCCAAAAGGTTGTCGGTTTCATCCAAGATGTAAACAGGTAATGCCTATGTGTAAGGATAAAAAGCCACCCCTTTTTAAGGTCAGCGAGAAACATGAGGTTGCCTGTTTTCTATTTCAGAATTTTGGAGGTGATTGCATTGACAAATAATATATTATTTGTAGATCATCTCGAAAAGTATTTTTTTACATATCAGGGGATTGTTAAGGCAGTAGATGGAATTAGCTTTTTTATTAAAGAGGGCGAAACGTTTGGTCTTGTAGGCGAATCTGGTTCAGGAAAGAGCACAGTAGCCTATACAGTAGTTGGAATGTATAGACCTACCAAAGGAAAGATTATATATAAGGGGGATAAGGATATTAGCCAGGATAGCAGGAAACGCCCTCTTGCAATAAAAAAAGAGATACAGATTGTTTATCAAGACCCTGGCACCTCTTTAAATCCCTCAATGACTATTAAGGATATCTTGGAGTTGCCACTCAAAGTACACAATATCAGTAAAAATCACGAGGATCGTATTAAAAAAGTTAAAGAGCTACTCGAAATGGTTCAATTACCAGTGAGTTATACATACAAATATCCTTCGATGATTGGAGGTGGAGAAAAACAGATGGTAGCCATTGCCAGGGCTTTAGCTACAAATCCTTCCTTTGTTCTATTGGATGAACCTACATCAGCTCTTGATGTCTCAGTACAGGCGAAACTTATTAATATGTTGATTCAATTTCAAAAGAAATTCAAGTTATCATACCTCTTTATTACTCATGATTTGAGTTTGATGAGGAATGTAGCCTCCCGGGTTGCCATTATGTACCTTGGAAAACTCTGTGAGATCGCGCCATCCTCCGAGTTTTTTAAGAATCCACTTCATCCTTATACACAAATGTTACTTTCTTCTATCCCAGTAATTTCCGATGAAGAAGAAGCACTTAAACCCAAGAAGATAATATCTAAGGGAGAGATTCCAAGCCCTGTAAACATTCCTCCCGGCTGCAGTTTTCATTTTCGCTGCCATAAGAAAATGGACATCTGCTCTTGTGAGGACCCGATTATAACAGAAGTAAACGAGGGACATACTGTTAGATGCCATCTTTATACAAAATAGAGATTATTGGAACAAAATGGATGATTTAAGCAGAGAAATTTTCTATAAGGGAAGAAGAAAGGGGTTTTACAATAAAATCCTAAACAATATCAAATAACCGAAATGCAGAATTTAAAGCAATCTAAGATAGAAAACGAATATTGATTATAAAAGAACAATAAAACCTTTTTTAAAGTTCGAGTTTGCGAAAATCTTTTGTGCAATTTAATTTTAAATATTGAACCTATATTTGGTGATTTGAAAATATTACTAAGGTTACTCTAAAATATCAGTCTAATTGCCATTATTTAAGAATCTAGAATTCAGGAGATAGAAAATATAATGAAAGATAGAGAATTTAAAAAAAGAATATTATATAAATTCTTTTAAGAAAACTAAAATATTACGATTAATGAAAGGGTGTGAAAAATGGCAAATCGTATTCTTTGGATTAATCCAGTAAGTGAAGTGGTCGCTTTCGATCGGCCTGTTGCAGAGTTTATTAATAGTATAAAGCGATCGGATACACAGGTAGATGTAATTTCTCTCAAAAGAGGACCAATGCATCTTAATTACTACTATTATAATGCTCTAATCCTCGGTGATACTCTACATCAGGTTAAAAGAGCAGAAAAAGAGGGCTATGATGCTGCAATAATTGGATGTTTTTATGACCCGGGTCTTCGGGAAGCAAGAGAGATTACTAACAGAATTGTCATTGCTGCTCCTGCCGAGGCAAGTATTTTGATTGCTGCTGGATTAGGGCACCGATTCTCAATTATCGTCGCGAGTGATAAATGTATTCCCAAAATGTATGAAAATGTTGTTAATTATGGTTTAATTAATCGGTTAGCATCGTTTGAGTCAGTCGATTTGGAGGTGAATGATTTTCAAAAGGATAAAACAGAAACCATGCGACGAATACATAAAGCGGCAGAGCGAGCAATTCACGAAAAATTTGCTGAGGTAATTATCCTTGGTTGTACCATGGAATTTGGTTTTTATAAAGAGCTTCAGGAGGAACTTAAAATTCCTGTGATAGATGCTATCGTAGCTCCGATTAAATATGCTGAGTTTATGATTGAACTTCGAAAGAACTTTGGTTGGGGGCATAGTAAGATCTGTAGCTATAAGTCTCCGCCAATCTCTGAGATAAAGGAATGGAAACTATCTGATCAATATCCTGATATGAAGGGGTTGTGGTGATACTGTGTAAAATATTAGTAGAGGTTTAAAAACAATTGCTAAAAGATAAATAAAAAAAGTAGACTTACCTCAAAAGAAAACAAGAAAAAGAAGAAATATTCTTTTTCAAAAAAAGGAGATAAATCTACCTTATGGAAAATTAATAAATAACCATAAACTTACCAGAAGATAAGATAAATTTACATATAGAAAAAGTTTTATAGCTTATTAACCAGGTTTGATTAAAGAGCTGTAAGACTGCGGATTAAATTTAAAAATATAAAAGGAAGGGTGTTTTATTAATGGTGAAGGGTTACGCAGGAAAGTTATTGAGAGTTTTTCTGGGTGAGAAGAAGGTTAAAGAAGAAGAATTAAATTTTGATGATTTAAGAGAATATATTGGTGGAGTGGGATATGGGGCTAAATTGTTGTATGATGAACTTAAAGAAGGAATTGACCCTCTGGGTCCTAAAAACAAGCTAATTTTTACTACTAGTCCTTTAACAATGAATACTGTACCGGGTGGAGGAAGTATAGAGTTATGTTTTAAATCACCCTTGACGAATGGTTGGGGAGAATCCAAGTGTGGCGGAGATTTTGGACCAGAAGTAAGGAAGGCTGGTTATGATTTTATAATTATTGAAGGAAAAGCGGATCAACCGATGTACTTGGTTATTAATGATGGGAAGGTGAACATTGAACCCGCTGATCATCTGAAAGGCAAAACAGTAACTGAAAAAATAGAGAAAATAAAGAACGACCTGGGTGGTTCAGATTTTAAAGTTATGTGTATTGGCCCAGGCGGAGAAAATTTGGTAAAGTATGCTACTGTGATGTTTGGAGGTCGTGCTGCAGGTCGATGTGGTGCCGGTGTAGTAATGGGCTCTAAAAATCTACTGGCGATAGC